>JAPDPQ010000001.1:300000-390653 GCA_034506395.1 candidate division KSB1 bacterium
GAGACCGTTTGCACTTACGAAATGGACGATGCGCCGCCATTCGAGCTAAATCAGCAGGCGTTAGATATCGCGCTGGAAATCACGCTGCTGTTGCACTGTAATGTTGTCAGCGAGCTGCACATTGCGCGCAAACAATACCTGGATGGCAGCATTCCTACTGGTTTTCAGCGGACGACTATTCTCGGGATCGATGGCTGGATCCCTTATAAAGATCGCCGCATTGGGATCATCCAGTTGGGATTGGAGGAGGATGCCTGCCGCGAAGTCAGCGACATTGGACATGTTCGCACCTATAAAACCGATCGTCTCAGCATGCCGCTGATCGAAGTTGTCACCTATCCCCACATGCGAACGCCACAGGAGGTGGCAGAGGTGGCGCAACTGATCCGTCAGCTAACACGAAGCACGGGCAAGGTGAACCGTGGTATTGGAGCGACCCGTCAGGATGTTAATGTGAGCATTGAGGGAGGGACTCGGGTAGAAATTAAGGGCGTGCCGCGCATTCCACTCATCCCGTTGCTGGTCCATAACGAAGCGGGACGCCAAAAGGCCCTCCTGGAGATCCGCGATCTGCTGAGACAGCGCGGCCTAACACCGGAAAATTTCGCACCTGAATGGTTCGATGTTACGGACATTTTAAAAGACACTGGCTATTTGCCTATCAAAAATTATAGCAATGGTCCAATCAAGATCAAATGCGTGAGACTGCCTTTATTTCAGGGCATCTTGCGGTTTCCAACTCAGCCTGGGACCAATTTCGCCAAAGAGATCTCCGATCGCGTGCGAGTAATCGCCTGCCTGGATAAAATTCCAAACATTATCCACTCCGATAGCGATGACGAGACCATCGGCAGCGCAGCTTGGATGAAGATCAAAAAACAGTGCCATTGGGAGCAGAGGGACGCGCTGGTGATCGTCTGGGGGGAAGCTAAGGATGTTGAGACAGCAGCGCAGGAGATCGCCATTCGGGCACGCGAGGCCATCATCGGCGTGCCCAACGAAACGCGCCAAGCATTATCCGACGGAACGACTGGCTTCGAGCGCATCCTGCCAGGGCCAGATCGCATGTACCCAGATACCGATCTGCCGCCCATCGCGCTAACGAGCGAGCGTATCGCGCGCATCCAGAAAAACCTGCCACCCGCACCCTGGGAACGACGGCAACGCTATATAAAAGCAGGGTTACCCGATTTCATCATCGAGCAATTGCTGCTCTCTGGGAGGGCAAATCTGTTCGACCGAATGATCGAACTTTTGCAAGTGCCTCCAATGATCGCGGCCGTGTGTCTCACTCAACATTTAAAGCATTTCAGCAGAAAAGGGCTACCGGTCGCCCAATTAACCGATGAAACCATTTTCGCCATTTTTCAGGCACTTCAAAAACGAACAATCATTTCAGAGGCCATCCCTCTCATTTTTAAACAATGGCTATCGAATAATTCTCAACCGATTGAATCGCTGCTGGAACAACATCACGTGGCGTCTGAAACAGAATGCAAGCAGGTAATTCAACAGGTCATTGACCAATTTGGGGGCGAGCCAATAGCTGATCCCAATAAAAAGTTTTCATATCTGATGGGCAAAGCTATGGATCAAATCCGCGGACGCATCGATGGTCGAACGATTGCAATCATATTGAGACAGAAGCTTTTTGGCAGAAATGAATCCCAATAATCAAAGCTTACGATTGCAACTCTTGGATTTAAGCAACTCGACAATATTCGAAATTTCTAATCATCTTTGAATGCAAGAAGAGCTTTTTAATCGAAATTTTGGTAAGTAATTCAGTGCGTCAGCCTTTGTTTCACGAAGTGATCGTCTATGAAATTCATCGCTGATTTACATATTCATTCCCATTATTCCCGCGCTACGAGTCAGGAGTTGAATATCGAGCCGCTGTATGAATGGGCACAGCGCAAAGGGATTCAGGTAGTGGCAACAGGGGACATTACGCATCCTGGCTGGCTGGAGGAAATCAAGCGCAAGCTTGAGCCGGCTGAGCCAGGGCTATTTCGGGTGAAAGGCGAGTTGGCGCGCCCCATCGACTCGCGCATACCCAAGGCGTGTAGGGGTGAAGTACGGTTTATCCTCTCCGGGGAAATCAGCAACATCTACAAAAAAGGCGATCAGGTCCGCAAGGTGCACAATGTTGTCTATTTTCCCAGCATCGAAGTCGCTGAGCGATTTCAGGTTCGACTGGAACGGATCGGGAATATCCGCTCCGATGGCCGGCCCATTTTGGGATTGGATGCGCGAGACCTTTTGGAACTGGTGCTTGAATCCGATCCCCAATCGTTCCTCATTCCAGCGCACATCTGGACCCCATGGTTTTCGGTATTGGGTTCCAAATCTGGATTCGACTCGATCGAGGAATGTTTTGAGGATCTGACGCCGCAGATTTTCGCATTGGAGACTGGGCTTTCTTCTGATCCTCCCATGAATTGGATGCTTTCAAAATTGGATCGCTTTGCGCTGGTTTCTAATTCAGATGCCCATTCTCCAGCTAAACTGGGTCGTGAAGCGAATCTGTTCGACGCCGAATTTTCCTATCCAGGCATTCTCAATGCCCTGAAAGGGCAAGGACCTGATCGATTATTGGGGACGATTGAATTTTTTCCTGAGGAAGGGAAATATCATCTTGATGGTCATCGCAAATGCAATCGGCGGATGACCCCGGCGGAAACCATCGCCAATCACGAGCTGTGTCCCGTTTGCGGCAAAAAGGTCACAGTAGGCGTGCTTTATCGAGTGCAACAATTAGCCGATCGCCCAGCCGGCAGCAGCCACCCGAATGCTCGCCCCTACCACAGCTTGATACCGCTGAGCGAAGTGCTGGCGGAAATCCTCTCTGTCGGCGAGGGCAGCAAAGCTGTCATCAGAAAATTTGAGCAACTGGTCGAGCATCTTGGCTCTGAGCTAACAATTTTGATGGAATTGCCGATAGACGATATTGATCGTTGGGGCGGTCCTATGCTGGCTGAAGCGATCCGCCGTATGCGCGCCAAACAAGTACAAATTGCAGCCGGCTATGATGGCGAATTTGGCACGATACGACTCTTCTCTGATGAGGAACGGCATCGTTTCCAAACGCAGTATTTGTTTGTCCCAGAGGAGATCCTATCAGAGTCAACAACGATCCCAGACGCTTCTTCAAAAAAGGTTCGAGATCAGCAAGCTTCGTTCCCAGCAGGGGTGGATATTGCAGCCTCAGCAGCGATCAGCACAATTGAGGATGAGGAGGAAGACGAGACTGGTCTTAACAGGCAACAGCGAGAGGCGGTGACTTGTCGAGATCGTCATCTATTGATCGTCGCTGGTCCTGGAACTGGTAAAACCCGAACGCTCACCCATCGCATTGCCCATCTGGTTCAAGAGCATCATGTGCCTCCAGAGCAAATTCTGGCCATTACCTTTACTAATCGCGCTGCTGAAGAAATGCGCGAGCGACTGATTCAATTATTGCTACCAGAAGATGCCAATCGAATCACGATCAAAACATTCCATGCTTTTGGGGCTTCTATTCTGCGTCAGGAGGCAGCTCTCCTCGGATATCAAAGCAATTTTTCGATCTATTCCGAGACAGACAAGCGTCAATTGCTTCGGCGCCTCACCGCTTCGTTGTCATCCAAAGAGCTGGATGTTTATTCAGAGCGCATTGCTACCATCAAAAACCAATTGCATCCTATCCTGAGCGAAATTGATGCCGCATTTCCAGATATCGACGGCCAATTCCAACAAATATTAAAAAAATATCAGGCGACATTGAAAGATTATCAAGCTTTCGATTTCGATGATCTGATCGCGCAGCCGATTCTAATATTCAAGAAGCACCCTCGCATCCTTAAACGTTATCAAGATCGCTATCGCTGGATCTCGATCGACGAGTATCAAGATATTAATCTGGCGCAATATCAACTGCTTCGGTTGCTCGCCGGACCTCAGGCCAATATCTGCGCCATTGGTGATCCAGATCAGGCGATTTATGGTTTTCGCGGCGCAGACCGAAAATTTTTTCTCCAATTCGAGCAAGATTATGCTGGTTGCAAGGTCATTCGCCTTGAGAAGAACTACCGATCATCACAAACCATCGTCCAGGCAGCTACTCAGGTCATCCGCCGAAATTCCGATCATCAGACGCTCAATCTCTGGTCCCCCATCATGGATCGAGTCAAGGTGGATATTTTTGAAGTGCCGACCGAAAAAGCGGAGGCAGAAACGATCGTTCACCAGATCGAGCGGATGATGGGAGCAACCAGCTTCTTTTCAGTGGACTCTGGCCGAGCAGGAGAGGCTGAGTTGGAAAGCTGCTCGAGCTTTAGCGATATTGCAGTGTTTTATCGTGTCACTGCACAGCTATCCGCTTTGGAAGAAGCTTTTATTCGATCGGGGATCCCATATCAATCGTTTGGGGAAGTCCCTTTTTATGAAACCCCCGAGGTCAGCGAGATCATTACCGTTCTCAAAGCCATTCACAATCCACATGCCGATCCAGAGCTAATGCGTCTCATTCAAATGCCTCCCCGATCGCTCTCGGAATCGACGCTGAAGCTGCTTATCAATTACCAAAAGAGTAATGAATTTTCGCTATGGCACGCCATGCAAAAAAGCCACCAGATTGCCTGGCTCAGCCCTACTCAAAAACAACCGATCGAATTGTGGGTTGAGATGATACAAACTGCTCAACGGATCTCTCAAACAGAAAAGCTCCCAGCTATCATTCAGTATATTATCGAAGCGTTTGGGTTAGCAAAATATTTTAAAAATGATCGGAAACGCCAGCATTTTTGGAAGCAGTTGATCGAACGGACCGCCAATTTTAATGGGAGCTTAGGCGAGTTTCTCGAGCTTATCGCATTGCAGAAGGAGACGGATATTTATGTTCCCAATGCTGAGAAAGTCACATTGATGACGTTGCACGCGGCCAAGGGATTGGAATTCCCAGTGGTGTTCATCGCAGGCTGCGAAGAAGGACTGCTGCCTTATCATCGCGCTGGTTCATCGATTGAAAACATTGAAGAAGAGCGCCGACTGTTCTACGTCGGAATGACGCGCGCGAAAAAACGGCTCATCCTCCTTCATGCAAAGAGCCGCTTCCTATTCGGCGAACGAACGACTCATCGACCGTCCCGCTTTCTCAACGAAATCGATGCGGCTTTAAAATATAAGCAGCGCGCAGAATTAAAGGCAAAAAAAGTTTCTAAAGAGAATATAGCTGAACAAGCACAATTACGTCTATTTTAAGCTATTCAAAAGCCAAGTAGTTCTGATTCGGATCGCATTATGGTTCATACACAGTTCATAATTCAAAAATCACGATAGATGAAATAATGTCGTTCCTGCGATTACAGGAATCTCCTCTTTACCCCATGCTCTTTTGGAGTAAAAAGATGGCTGCTTGAGCAAACATGATATGTGAGCCTATTTTGATAATTTTGCAATAGAAATTAACAAAAAAGGCAGCCGTCTCGTTAAGCGAGCGACTGCCCAACGTAAGTCCTGGTATTTTGATAGAAACTAATGATGCAATTCCAGCCGAAGCAATCATTGCCTGGAAATAATTGAAACAAAAGCTTTGCAAATGTGTGCGTCAGTCGCTGGCATCGAGGATCGTTTTCGCAAACCAGGTCAAGATATGGATAGAAAATACTTGTCGTTCATCAATTCGATTTTCAGTTTGATAGCGGTCGCTCGAAATTTTTAAGGAGGTCCCTTATCAGTAAACTTGAAATTCTTATCTTAACCAAGAGTTTTGGATCGGAAACCGCAAGTGCATTCATTTGATCAGGTTCAGAATAGGCACCAGAAAGAGGACTTCGGAATAGACAACGCAATCGAAAAGCATAATGATTTTCGGGCATCTACGATTCTCGATGTGCAAAAATTTTGTTAAAAAAGCGCTATCGTTATTGAGCGCTGACACACAGATTTGCATACCCTATGCGCAGATCCTTGGCGGAGGCGGCGGCGGTGGAGTCGGTGGCAAAGGTGTCGGATCGCCCTCACCAAGCGTTAGCAACAGCAGGCAGTTTCTTACCATGAAAAAACGATTCGATGATGCAAGATCAGCAATGGAGTCAAATAGCCAGGAACCGATTTTGAAATACATCGCTCTGTTCATATAACCCCCTGAAGCTGATTGAATGAGGTGGGAACATCGGAATTGTATGCTAATCATATGCAATCGCTATACCAGAAATAACCCTTTAAATTATTATGCATAACTGCTTGTTTTTGAGGGTTAATATTTGGATAAACGGTTCTGGCTTGTTTCGTTTTGTTGTGCTGTTGACACAAAAATAGGGCAAAGCTGTTGTATTTCTGCAACAACTCTACTGACCGTTCAGGGCAGCGCAACTTGATAAATCGCAAAATATGAAATCAAAATTTAGGAGAAAACACACTGCTCGGATGAGCTGGCGAGACTATCGGATGCTGAAACGCAGGCTCTATGGTCATGTATACAAACTCGCTTGTGAATTTGGCCCCCGAAATCTTGAACATCTAGCTGCGCTTGATAAAACGCGAGAATATATCCAGCAACAGATGTCGCATTATAACAACAATCTATCGACACACGATTACCTGGTCACTCACACCTTGATCCAGAATTTAATCGCTGAGCAAACTGGACATCAATACCCCGACGAAATTATCGTTATTGGAGCGCATTATGACACCGTGAAGGACTCCCCAGGCGCCGATGATAATGCGTCTGGTGTTGCAGGCATGCTAGAATTGATCCGGTTGATGAAATTTTACGAGAATCAAAGGACATTGCGCTTCATTGCCTTTAACCTTGAAGAACCACCATTTTTCGGCACAGAAGAGATGGGAAGCCATCGCTACGCGAATCATTGCAAAGCGCTAAATGAGAATATCGTCGCAATGATCTCTCTTGAGATGCTTGGGTTCTATACTGAAAAACGCGGGACCCAAAAATATCCGGGGGCGGGCATGATTGGTCGGTATGACACCCGAGGAAATTTTATTGCAGTGGTTGGGAACAATCAATCGAGAGAATTGGGCAATTTCGTCGCAAGAAAACTGGACGAGATGGCTTTGATTAAAACGAAAGAAATGATCCATCCAACTCCAGTTTTTGGGAGCGATCTATCGGATCATTCTTCATTTTGGAAGCATAATTATCCAGCCATTATGATTACCGATACCGCCTTCTACCGCAATCCGCATTATCATGAGACCAGCGACACGATTGACAAGCTCAATTTTCGTTATTTTGCTCGCTTGGTTTATTCGCTGGCGTATATGATCCAGCAATTAGATGCCGAACAATCCTTGACAAAATAAAAAGAGCCACCGGGCGGATTCGAACCGTCGACCGTCTGATTACGAATCAGATGCTCTACCTGCTGAGCTACGGTGGCTTATACAATTCCTTGAGCTTCTCTTGCCCTGAACAGCTAAAAATCCATCAATGAGCGGATGCGCCATCTGTTATGCTGCGGTGGCTGATCAATATCAAACTTGTTTTTTGAATAACCGTCGATCTCCCACCGGCCTGAAATTTGCCTGATAATGCATCGTCGAATCAATTGAAGCTTGTTGGGACTTATGCTAAAGAGCTGCTCATTTGGTTGGCAATAATATAATAAATGAAATGCCAAAAGTCAATAACTTTAATTTGATCTTGTTAAATTGAAATAGCACGGAATAGCCATTTGGGCAGCAACTTTCGATCAGCAAGGGTGAAGGATTGCAATTAGGCATGCAGGCCCTTCGAGCAAAGGGTCCATTATTCGGAGGACCTGCATGTGGAAATTAGTTGCAGTGACTTATCAGCTTAATTCTGTGAGGAATTTTTCTCCTCTTCTTTCGCCTTGCTATAAATACGCTTAGCAACAAAATAATAAACAATTAACCCCAGGCCAGCAAAAAAGAACATAGCGCCTATGGTCACCTCTTCGAACGCGCCGCGAGGTGCCATCTGCCCCACGAAGAATGCCAGCCCGATGCCAACAAGCACAAAACCCCATTTCAATGAGGCAGGGACCTTTCCCTCAAATCTGTCTAAGAAAAGATATTTCATGTTTTCGTTGAGCAAGCCTTTCTCAATCGCTAACCGCCGAATCTTATTATCTGAAAGCAATTTTATGACATAAGCGACTGCAATGAAAAACGCTAATGGAACCAAATCATCAATCATGATAACCTCCTCATGGATGAATTTTTTCTCAATTTTCAAGAAGTGAACTTTAGTGGTTCTATTAAAACAGACAAGTGATTTGAAAAAATGTTGCATATCGTAGCTGATCATTTGAATTCAGGGGGCTTTGCCAACTGAAATTCTTAGCATCAAATAAATTGCTTGATTTTTACATAAAATGCTTATAACTTTGGTGTCCTAAAATGAGGAATTCGACATGTTAACTTGGACACAGACTTATACTCCGATACTGGATCAACTCGCCCTCTCGGCTCTGGTTGCAGCGTTGCCCGTAATCGTCTTATTGGGATTACTGGCATTTTTTAGGGCAAAGGCTTATCTTGCTGCGTTTCTTGGGCTCATCAGTTCTCTACTTATCGCTTTGTTTATCTATAAAATGCCAGCTCCCCTTGCGCTCATGGCAGCCGCTAATGGTGCGGCTTATGGTTTGTTTCCCATTGGCTGGATTGTGCTCTGCGCTATTTTTGTTTACGACATTAGCGTTGTTACTGGCAAATTCGAAATTGTGAAACGCTCGATTGCCGGACTTGCTGGTGATCGGAGGATTCAACTGCTATTGGTCGCGTTCAGTTTTGGCGCCTTTATTGAAGGTGCTGCAGGCTTCGGCACGCCAGTGGCCATTTCTGCCGCCATGTTGATCGGTTTGGGATTTCAACCATTGCCAGCCGCAGGATTAGCGCTGCTGGGGAATACTGCCCCGGTCGCTTTTGGTGCGCTAGGTACTCCCATCATCGCACTGTCGGCGGTCACTGGACTGCCGCTGGAAACGCTCAGCGCAGCAGTCGGGCGTCAACTGCCATTTTTCTCCCTTATCGTGCCGTTCTGGCTGGTCTGGGCCATGGCGGGCTTCAAAGCGATGCGAGAGGTCTGGCCTGCATGCCTCACCTCAGGGCTAAGCTTCGCAATCGTCCAATTTCTGGTGAGCAATTACCATGGTCCCTGGGTGGTGGATATCGCTGGAGCCATCGTCTCCATGGCTGCCATGGTTGTTTTGCTCCAGTTTTGGCAGCCCCAATCTATCTGGCGATTTCAACATGAAAACGAAACCGAATCAGGGCTCACAACAGAACCAACCATGACCATCGACCATGCCGCTCACAAACAATCCCAACAGCCTACAAAGCATGAAATCTTTATGGCCTGGCTGCCATGGATCCTATTGTCCATTTTCGTATTCATCTGGGGGCTCCCTCAGGTGAAAGCCTTCTTGAATAAATTTGTCGGGGTTACTTTCTTCAAATTTTCTGTCCCAATGCTCCATCAAGCTATTTTTCGCACTGCACCGGTCGTCATGCAGCCCAAAGCCGAGGATGCCATCTTCACCTTTAACTGGCTATCTGCCACTGGCACAAGTTTATTGCTTTCTGGGATTCTCTCTGGCCTATTGCTCCGTCTCAGCCCAATGCGATTGCTCCACATCTTTTATGGCACGATAAAACGCGTCAAGCTCTCTCTGCTTACCATCGCTGCGATGTTGGCGTTGAGCTTCACTACCCGATACGCTGGATTAGATGCTACTCTTGGGCTCGCCTTTGCCAGCAGCGGTTTCCTGTTTCCGTTTTTTTCACCGCTCTTGGGCTGGTTGGGCGTGGCTTTAACTGGCAGCGACACATCATCCAACGTGCTGTTCGGAAACCTTCAGCAGATCACAGCGCAACAGCTTGGTCTGTCGCCCATACTGGCCACCTCGGCAAATAGTTCCGGTGGGGTTATGGGCAAAATGATCGATGCCCAAAGTATTGTCGTTGCTGGCGTCGCCACTGGCCAACAAGGACAAGAGGGCATCATTCTTCGCTACGTGTTTTTTCACAGCCTCGTATTAGCGATCCTGGTGGGCATTCTGATCTTATTGCAAGCCTATGTGGTTCCCGAGATGATTCCAATCATAAAATAGTCAATGCATCAAACTCTTAATATCTGGTGCTCGCAAGCGATCGGTTCTGCCAGCTCCTTGCTGCTTTTGCGGCAACATTTTTCAATCAAATCTGTCATATTCAATGATGAATGATCCCAAAGACCTAATAAAAAAAATTCAAGCTGGCGACACCATTTCGTTTCGATCGCTAATCGAACAATATCAGCGACTGGTAAGCCATATTGTCTTCCGGTTGGTCCGTTCACCGAAAGATCGAGAGGACATCTGCCAAGATGTATTTCTTCAAGTTTATCAAAATTTGGGGACATTCAAATTTGAATCAAAGCTTTCGACCTGGATCGCTCGGATTGCTTATAATCGCTGTCTCAACTATTTAGAAAAGAAACGAATCCCACTCTATCATGATGTTCTCAGTGCTGAAGCATCGGTTGAGACGTTAGCCGAGCACGGTGTGCAGCCAGATCAAGAGGTTGAATCAAGAGACCTTTCGGATGTGTTACAGCACGAAATTGAGCAACTACCCATCCAGTCTCGAACGATTATTACGCTCTATCATCTCGAGCAAATGAAATATCAAGAGATCGCTGAGGTGATGCAAATGCCAGAGGGCACAGTGAAAAGCTATCTGTTTCGTGCGCGAAAATTGCTGAAACAAAGACTCAGTGAAAAATATCGGATCGAAGAGTTAATTTGAGTGATTCGGCTGGGAAATTATCAATTCTTGAGTTTGCAGGCTATTATCATTTGAGATTCTGAATGTTGATTTCATCGATCCTGTTCATCGATCATCTTCCTGATGGCAACCGGCTCAAGAGCAAGAGAAATCAGGCCGAATGAAAAGTCATTACCGTGGGGAAAAATTTGTTGGAGGCCTAATGACAAGCGATCATTTAACCGATCAACAACTGCAAGAATATCTTGACGGAGTTCTCGAGCCGCAGCAGGTGCTTGGTATCGAGAAACACCTCCGGCATTGCGATGTGTGCCAGGCGGAGTTGCAGCAGTACCAATTTCTTTATTCTGAGTTGCAGGCCGCACCTCCAGCTATATTAGCTCCAGATTTTTCTGTCGCGGTGATAAAGATAATTCGCTTTGAAAAAACAAAAGCTTTGTTGACTCGGTTATGGTCCGCGTTGTGGCCGATCGGCACTTTTGCAGCGGCTGTCGGTGTGATGAGCCGTTACGTCGATCTCAAATCGTTTGTCAGCTTATTCATCGAAAGTTTGAATCCAACGCGCTATTTCGATAGCACTATCATCGCCAATCTCTATCAGATCTTGGAAAAATACCACATCAATTTGAACATCATCATATTCGCTGGACTCACACTGATCCTAGTATTTCTGATCGATCAATTCATCTCAAAATATCGATCCAAGATTTTCACTGATTTGAAAATTCTACCTATCTTGTAGCCAATTGTTATAGAAAAATTTTCAAAATCCCAAGTGAAAAAACCGAATGCAATCGAAAAAATCATCGCATTTCAGCATCACAGTGAAATCGCCTCTGCGCTGTGCGCCTGGATACCATGCCGCTCGATTGGCGACATCCTTCTTTTTAAAATCGACTTCGATCGTATAAGGGGGATCATATCTCAGAGGCTTAAAAGTGCCAAGCCGTTGTAACGCTCGGCTCACCCCAGATTTAATGAGCTCCTGCGATTTTTTGGGATGCAGATTCAAACTGGCCTCTCCGAGCCCGCGTTTCACCGCAACGGTTTCAATCCCAGGGATTAGCTTCTGGGCTTGATCGCAAATCGCCTGATCGCCCGACACAAAAATTACTGGCACGTTGAAATAACCAGCAATCAACGCATTCCAGCCCAGCTCTGGCAGCGAAATTCCATTAACGCGTAGATCGAAAATGGCACCACTCATGGTATGGGCAAGCGTGCCGTCTGGAGTCATGGATTTGGCATGATAGCCAACGCAGCAGACCGCTGCAAAACTCTGATCCAGCCCCTCCATCATGGCGAATGGCCCTTTGGACCACTCTCGAATCAATAATGCACTTTCGTGCAATTTATCTGGAATCAGATTTCTGGCAGAGCTATGAGCGTCGCGCACGACAATTTCCGTTGCACCCTGCTCCAAAGCACCCTCTATAGCCGCGTTCACCTCATTGGTCATGATCTGCCGAAAATACTGGTAATCTGGATGATTCCCGCTGGTCTCATCCCAATGGATCACACCCGTTATTCCCTCCATATCTGCCGAAATGTAGATTTTTTTATTATTCATCGGAATCGCCTCATTATTCGATTCATCCCCGTTCTGATTTGGATAAGATCCATCAAGCATACCACCGTTCGTATGCAAGGATATAATTTCAATTCTCCTTTGCGCAGCAATTTATCAGTTATTAAATCGCGAGTTGTTCATTTAGAATTTATTTCTCGATAAAACGAGACGATCCTTTGTACCACATCCTCTGCTGAGTCTGCGATTTGGAACAACAATAGATCTTCCTCAGATATTTTCCCCTCTGCCAGCAAGGTATTTTCCAGCCAATCGACAAAACCTTTCCAATACTTGGAGTTCACGAGGATCACTGGGAATTTGCCGATTTTTTGCGTTTGGATCAAAGTAAGAGCCTCACAGAGCTCATCGAGCGTGCCGAATCCGCCCGGCAGGATGACAAATGCCTTGGCATATTTCACGAACATCACCTTTCGAACAAAAAAGTAACGAAAATCGAGCTGGATATTGGCATACGGATTGGGTTTTTGCTCAAACGGAATATCAATATTAAGTCCCACAGAGACACCTCCAGCCTCGGCCGCACCGCGATTGCCTGCTTCCATAATTCCAGGTCCGCCACCCGTGATAATTCCGTAACCTGCTTGCACCAGAAGCTGCGCGATCTGTCGTGCCATCTCGTAATCAGGATCGCCTGGTTTCGAACGAGCAGAACCAAACATGGTAACGCAATCCCCTACCTTGGAAAGCTCTTCAAATCCTTCCACAAACTCCGAAATAATCCGAAACACGCGCCAGCTATCCTCAATGAATAATTTCTCGATCTGTCCATTGATTGGCTTATACATTTTCCGTTTCAGCATATTGCGACCTCAGCTTTCTTAAAATTCATCGTTCCCAAAATTAGACCACAATTCAACTCGATCAGATTTTGCCAGTTAAATAAACCGCTGTTGCTTTCAACTGGTCTGGTCCTTTCACTGATGCGCTTCTTTCGAAAGTCCCAAATTTATGATAAATCAATTTGAAAAGCAATGAATTTTTTGGTTGTTTCAATGATATAAGATTAGTATATTTTTCTGTCGAAAACATTGCCCTGACGCAATAAAAGATGCAACATCAACGATCGACATAACATGAAAAACGATTATGGGAATCCCATCATGACTGAAAGCCAACAGAAGACGATCCGAATCGATAAATGGTTGAAGATTGCGCGGATCATCAAAACGCGCAATCAAGCAGCAGAAGCTTGTGATCAAGGTAGGGTAAAGGTGAATGATCAAATTGCTAAGCCAGCGAAGCTCATCAAGGTTGGGGATGTGATATCGATTAAATTCAAATGGCGAACCCGGACCTTTGATGTGCTGGATGTAGTGCAGAAGAACGTAAAAGCGGAACAAGCTCGGTTGCTCTACCATGAACATGAATTGACGCCTGAGGAAAAGGTCCAAGAGGAGCTTCGAAGTCTGTTTTATCAAGCTGCGAAATCGCAGCGACCCAAATTTAAGGGTCGTCCCACTAAAAAGGAACGTCGCGAGCTGGAAAAATTTCGCGGGAGATGGGGTCATTTCAATGATTGAATTGCTACTGAATGATTAATTTCAATACCAAGCACACCGATCCATCAAAAAAATCTCCTGATTTGAGATCAAATTCTCCCTTCTTTTTCCCTGCGCTGGTTATTGTTATAATAATTTTACTTGCCTAAATGGCCAATTTTTACTATTATTACCGAAGCAAATCCTGGACTATATGGAGGGAGGACCAATAGTCCACCTGGTCTTTTGTCTCATGCTCGGAGCTCAGATCATTCGGTGGTTTGAGCTTTTTTTATTTAAAGAGACATAAAACCTGGGTCGCCAGTGGGGCCTCAGCGCTAATTTTTTCAACCGATTTTTATCTGGCCAAGCGAAATGATCGATACAATGACGGAGCGATCTTTTATGCGAAACGATCACGATAAATCTGAGAACCAGCTATGATGAAGATGATAAACATTGTCTGGGTGCTTCTGAACATAGCGGCTACTATTTTTCTTTATCTCTTAACCAAAAGAATTAACGCTAAAAAGTTCAAAGTTGAAGTCTTGGATACAAAAGTAAAAGCCATTCAGAAACGTCTGGAGAATGAACGCCATGAATTGGAGGAGTTAAGCCAAACGCTGCAAGAACAAAAGATGGTTCTCAATCAAAAATGGGATCAAATCCAAGAAGCCAACCAACTTCTGGATGCACGTGCCTTGAAATTGGATGAAGAACGGAAAGGGCTGGCGGCGCAACAAGAGGAGTTGACTGCAAAAAAAATTGAGATCGAGCAGCAAGAGGTCAAATTGGAACAGACGATGCAGCAGCTCAAGGAAAAGTGGCAGCAGCATCGGAATGAGATAAGGGCTGAGCGAGAGCAATTGGTCAATGAATTTGAGCGCATCAATGAGGCAATTCGATATTTGGAGTCGCTGGAGAGCAAAGTAAAGCTCGAGAATCAAAAAGCAGACAAGGAAAAAAGCTATTTAGCCGAACAGTTCAAGGCATTAGAAAACGCGAAACGCGACTTGGAGCAAAAGAGCCAACAACTTCAGGAAAAGGAAAAGCAACTGAACGAAGCGGCTCAACAGCAGCGAGAGGAACGGGATCGTCTGGAACGCGAGCGGGAAAAATTGTTTCAATGGCAACAATCATTGGAACACCAGATAGCAGAACAAAAGATAGTGAAAGGATCCAAAACTTCGGCTCATCCGAAAAGTGAAGTGCCTAACAATGACCTGCGACAAGATCAAGTCGCGCCATCATCGCCGAGAATCTCAATTCCTCGGCCCGATGAGGCAATGGAAAAAAATATCGCTGAACGGTGGCATTGGGTGGGAAACCTGTTGCGAGATGATGGCCGGCCTGACGAATTGCTGTTCGGCAAAACGCTCCCGCGCATAATTGATCAACAGCGGTGGGCAGACGTTGACGGGATCGTTATCGGAGAGCAAGTCGACGGAACTGATCAACTTCTGTGGCAACTTCGACCCAATAGAAGCGAAATGGAATTGGATCTCAATGCTCTGGAACAACAGCAGAAAATAAATATCTTGACACAGAGCCACAACACGCAATTTTTTCTCGCGGCCTATGATAAGGATCAGCGTCTCATCGGATTTCAGACTTTTCGATTTATGGCTCAACTGCATGATATCGATGTCGAACATCCTCCACTATTGCCTGGGCCAGAGGGGCATCGCCCCACCCAGATTCGGTTTGCTCATGAACCCGGTTGTCAAATCCGGCCACTCACTCCCGATGAAAGCGGAATCATCGCTCGCAAGGAGAGCGATGAGACAATCGCTATCATTCCGCCCCACCCTGAGTTAGATGCTACGAACTGGGAAATCATAGATAGCCAAGGCCGAAAAATTGAGATTTGCATCCGACTTCACCGGATTTGGTGGAGCTTGATGAGCAACCAGGATTCGATGACGCAAACAATGCTATCCAGCCAGCCCTTGGAAATCCCCTGGGGACAAATTCACTCTGGAAAATTAACGGGTCTCGCAATTTGGTTGCCTCTGGCGCATGGCCTGCAACAAATCTATGTTGGGCTCACTAAGCAGAAGCGCAAGGCATTCCAACTTCAGCCAGAAGATCGACAAATCCTCGTCTCACTGGATGGATGGATAAAATCCACTGAACTTGCACAGTTTTCACAACGCGTTTCAATTCAACTCTGGCTCGATAAGCGCACACAAGAGTCCACGGAAATAGCTTATATTTTGCCTGCGCCATGGCAGTGTAGAGCACCCGATTGTCAGTTCAGAACGTTTGATAGAACCGATTTTCGAGACCATATCAAAGATCATCATTTTGATTTCTATTTTCGACAAGCCGAGTATTCCGAGATCCGAGATCATCGGGATTTAAATTTGCCAGCACAAATCTATCAATGCGGCTATTGCCATCAATACATTGCCACGAAGGCGGATGAAGCCAATCCTGTCAATGTCATCATTCATCACATCCTCGGCTGCACCGAGGCCAATCAGCTCAATGGGGCCCCAGTCATTCAATTTCGGATCGTCACCAATAGCGACGAAATTCGCCGCCATGTCATTCCAAACTTGCCGCGCTTCTATAAATGCAATTTATGCCAAAAGTTCTTTGAACATCAGGACAGGGATCAGATGTTGGACCATCTTTTGTCTTCCCATGAATCGGCGATACTTGAATCAAATGATCTCACGACAACCCAACCCAAATCTGAAAACGCCTTTCAGCAGCCTGCGAGTGTTTAACCGTGATCTGAGATGAAACGAAAATATGAATTGTTCATCGGATGGACTTGGCCAATAGTTATTCTGTATTCAATCTCATGAAGTCCTTTTCTGTTTTCTTTATCCGCTTACTCCAATCCCTGACAAATCAGAAGCATCCAGATCGACCATCAATGAGGCGTTTAACGCGATAATTTCGCTGAGCCATATAAGCTAAGCTGATTGGCGATTGTTTAGACTCTAAATGCACTGCGAAGCGCGATAATAGCAAGCGATAATTCAATTTGAAGCTTAGCGGAAAACAAACCGAAGATCCATGAATTAATAATTCCCCCAGCGCTCTTTCGGCGGATTGTAATAGCCGAATCGGATCCATGGGGCATTGGCTTTAATGGTCTGCTGCCACCTCAAAATACCCACTGGTCGAGTGACTTTTTCATTTAATTCTAATGCTTGAATATACCAGCCGGGATCAATATTCAGGTTGCGCATCTGGATCAAATCGACTCGATACTCTTTGACAATTTTAATTAGCTGTTCCATCTCAATGGGATCGTCGGTCAAACCTGGGAAGATGAAATAGTTCAACGAAATCCATTTCTGATAACGCCGCATGACAGCCATGGACTCCAGGACATCTTCGAAAACATAGCTTTTTGGCTGATAATAGCGCAGATACAAATCTCGTTGTGCGCTGTTGAGACTGACACGAATGCTATCCAATCCGGCACGACAAAGCCGTTCGATCGTATTGGGATCACTGGCATTTGTGTTCAAATGAATCGTGCCGCGCTCGGTGATGCGTCGAATCACTCGAATTGCGTCCTCTATCAAATCTCCCTGGAGCAGTGGCTCCCCCTCGCAGCCTTGGCCAAAACTAATCATAGCAGCTTCGGCGTGTTCGAGATGTGGCACTGTATATTGAACGATCTCGTCGATGGTGGGAACAAAATCGATCCGGTCCTGCGTTGCAGTTACTCCCTCTTTGGGCTGCTTGGAGATGCAACCAATGCATCGCGCGTTGCAAGATGGGCTGATGGGAACTGGGCACTCCCACCGCTCCAGAACGAAATTTTGGGCATTAGGGCAGAAATAGCGCCGCACGCAATTATGAACCAAATGCGCGACCAGCCGATTATTTGGGAATCGAGCTAACATTTTTTGACAGCCGCGTTCGATCAAATCAGGATCAAATTGCTGTGGGTCGTGCCGGACATCGGTGTCGACCCGGATGGCAGCTGTCCAGAACTGATCCCTTTGCCAGCCGATGGGACTATAAGCGAACAGCGGCAATCTCGCAGCATCGGGCTGGGATTGATAGGCGACACAGTATAGCTGGGTATAAGCCGGGGGCAAAAATAGCGCTGCGGCAATGATCGGTTTTCCCCGATATCTTTTCAGTGTCACCATACGATCGCGTGTCCGATCATAGCCAATCGGAAGTCGATCTGGCAATTCAAACAACAAACTGCCTGGAGGCATGGGCATCAATTCATCTCGCTCTGGCAATAACTCACCTTTCACCCTGCTCACCACCATTTCCAGTCCAGGGATCTCAAATAAATTGCCATGTCCATCGCTCACAACCAACCAGGGAAGATTGTTCGATTCTCGGTTGCTCATTTTATTGGAATTTGATTTTTATGATTATCTCATTTTCAATTTTCTAATATACACAATTCCCTCATCAAAACCAAAGCGATTTTTTCGATTATTTGATTGGCTCCCGATTAGGAATTGAAAAAATAGAGTTCTCTCCTATAATCGCTTTCATTCGCTAGAGGCTGTTGATTTTGTTTAAACGCTTCATCTAATCTCCACTTGACAAGCGGGCGATTTTTTAATAAATTTAATTTGACAATGATTAAAAAATTCAGAGGATCTTTTATCAGTTGGCACTATCACTACTGAATTGGGTCCCCTTGCTGATTGAATGCAGGTAGCGAGATCGAATTATGCAAGCTTGCGCTCGTTTTAGTGATAAAAGGTTAGTGACGATTTCATATATAACATCTAATCAGTTTCGCTTGGATCGTTAAGTGCAATCGAAGCAAAAGAGGTGTCTATGCTCAAAATTGGCTGTTGTGGCTTTTCCGAGGCCAGATCAAAATATTTCTGTGAATTTAAGGTCGTTGAGGTTCAGCAAACTTTTTATCAACCGCCAAGACTTGAGACGCTGGAACAATGGCGAAATGAGGCGCCACCAGAATTCGAATTCACTTTGAAAGCCTGGCAACTCATCACGCATCCCGCTACCAGCCCTACCTATCGACGGCTAAAGAAACCAAATTCAATTTCAAATCCAGCGAACTATGGTTTTTTTAAGGCTACCGATGAAGTGTTTGCCGCATGGGAAGAGACACGCAGATGTGCCAATGCGCTTAATGCCAAACTGGTTATCTTCCAATGCCCGGCGAGCTTCAAGCCAACAGATGAAAATATCGAAAACATGGAAAAATTTTTCTTAGAAATCGATCGGCCTGGGCTGACGTTGTGTTGGGAACCTCGCGGCCAGTGGGAGAATAAAATAATTGCGTCACTTTGTGAGCGACTCAATTTGGTGCATTGTGTCGATCCCTTCGTCACTGAACCGGTACCCGGTTCAATATACTATTTTCGTTTGCATGGTATTGGTGGCTATCGCTACCGTTTTTCGACTCAAGATTTCGAACGCCTAACCGTATATCATCTTTCGGATAAGCCAATTTATTACATGTTCAATAACGTGGCGATGCTGGAAGATGCCAGATCATTTTTGAAATTCATTGCGAATCGCGATGCAGAAGCAGCAACCAGCCAATTGCAAGGAGCACAACTCATACAAATCTAAAAATTCATATCATTGGTCAGATTTAATCATGAATAAGCAATCGCTTTTTTTCTGGTTCTTGGCGAGGATTGCCATCAGGGAGGACGATTTATTTCTTGGAAAATATTCCTAATCGAATCAAAATTGATCAATGAGGAGGAAAAGCTATGCCTGCGTATGAGTACAAATGTGCAGATTGCACGAAGACGTTTGTTGTGTACACGACCGTTGCTGAACATGAAAAAAATCCTAAACCCAACTGTAGCCATTGTGGAAGCAACAAAGTAGAACAGCAGTTCACCAGTGTCTCAGTGATCACATCGAAAAAGAGCTGATCGGCTGAGGCCAGAAAAACAATCCCGAAGACCAGCTACGGAGCTGGCAGTTGGTCTTCGGGACTGAACTTTTTACTCTTGTGGGATAAATCCGAACTGCTGGAGTCGCTGCTGGATTGCTGGATAGAGGAGCAATTGTTCGGTTTCTATTTCAGCGAAATCTGGGTTGATCTGGTGCAAGCGTCGGCGTAATTGGTGAAGCGCCATGGAGGGCGAGAAGTGATGCATCACAGCAGGGTGGCAACTGACTCCTGCGCTGAACAAGTTTCTCAAGGCCTCTAATTGCAGAGTGAAACCATGCCCATCCATTCCGGTCAATTTTTCGAAATCCGCTTCGTTGCATCCTTTCAAGCTTACCCGCACATGAAGGTTGGGAAATTGAGCAAGTTCCTCACAAAATCCTGGATCATTCCCCAGCAAGATGCCATTTGTTTCTAGAATGAACCGAAGTTGCTCTGGAATCAGTTTCAATACCGCTATTAAGTGTTGGCGATTTAAAGTGGGTTCATTTCCGCTGATTCGAACGCGCCGAAAACCATGGCGTCGAGCGATTGTGACCAACTGGTGGGTTACCTCGGCTGGTGAGTAAAATTTTCCCACCCGCTCGGGCTGACAGACGATATTCCACGACCAGCAAAAGATACAATTGAGGCAGCATCCTACGCAATCGGCGGTAGCGATCCCACCATAAAATGGCGCGCTCCGAAAGCGATAGTACTTTCGTTTTTCCCCCTGCGAGACAACTGCTGCGATCTTTTGTGCCTGCTGTAATGCGTCCATAGCTATTTGGAGACTAGGGGTCATGAAGATCTAATTTTGATCGAGCTTTGATTTTTGCCAATGCCACTCGTATCTTCAGAACGGTTGAATAAAGATGCTGTCGCTAATCCCGAGCATAGCATGAAAAGCCGGCTTGCCGAATGAGTTCCACTGCCCGTTGCCGCTCTGCATCTGTTTCAAACGATAGCCGGATCGTGCCGCCCTCTCCCTCGCGAACTTTCAGCACTTCGATGTCTTTGATGTTGATCTGATGTTCAGCCAGCACTGAAGAGAATTTTGCGATAACCCCGGGTTGATCTTCTACTGCGATGGAAACATCATACAATTGACGGATGAATCCGCGCGTATCTTTCGGAATCGCTAACCGAGTGATTGCTGCCTGATTGAAATAGGATTCCAGCGCGTCGCTATTTAGAAGTTGTTTGATGCGCTGCAGTTCCGCGATATATTCGTCGATGAACAGCGAGATCGGCTCCTTATTGGTGCGGCAGATATCCCTCCACACTGAAAATGGGCTGGAGGCGATGCGCGTCATATCGCGAAAGCCGCCCGCAGCCAATTTCAGGTAGTTCGGGTCCTCTTGATGAAATCGAGCAATCAAGTTGACCAATGAGACAGCAGCAAATTGGGGCAAATGGCTTACTGCCGCCACAATACGATCATGCATTTTGGGAGTCAACATCAAGATCCGAGCGCCCATTGCCTCCAATATTAGTCCTACCCGCCGGGTAATCCTTTCTGGAATCCGATGGCCTGGCGTCATCACCCAAATCGCGTTCTCGAACAAGAATGGATCTGCTGATTCGATCCCGCGGAACTCAGCTCCGGCCATGGGATGAGTGCCCAAAAAATATTTGTTCTCAGGAAAATGTCGATTGGCTTCCTCGACGATTTGTTCCTTGCTACTTCCAACGTCACAAACCAGAACGTGCTCATCAGCCGCTTTTGCCACAACGGGAATTAATTCAATGATCTGCTGAACTGGGGTGCAAAGAAAGATGATCTCCGCCCCCTTGATCGCTTTTTCCATTTCGGTTCGATTATAGCCTTCATCGATGGCGCCGCGCTCCAGCGCTCGATGAATGATTGAAAATTCATCGACCCCCACGACATGTTCGCAGATTTTCTTGCGCTTCAATGTCAGCCCAATGGAGCCGCCGATCAGCCCCATGCCAATAATTGTGATACGACAGTAGTTTTCCATGGCCCATCCCTTTCAATTTGATCCGAATTGATCTATCGAATGATATCTATCGGAATTGGTTAGTTCCAATGCTGATTTCAATATCAGTTTTGCCTTGTATTGGAATGTAAAATCTGACAGAAAATTCATTATAAAAATGGATCAAATGATCTATTGTTTAACCCAACTTGCGCTTAAGATCAATCAGCTCAGGTCTGATAATGACTCCTGTAAAGCAAAGACAATTAAACTGTGCGCCCAATCGCCCAGGCGATCACCTTCAATTCCTCCATGAGCCGCTGAAATTGGTCTGGAAATAGCGATTGCGGCCCATCAGACATCGCCTTATCGGGCTGATGATGCACCTCGATAATCAATCCATCGGCTCCAGAGGCGACGGCGGCCCGAGCCATTGGAGCAACAAATTCGCGTTTTCCCGTCCCATGGCTTGGATCAGCAATAATGGGCAGGTGACTCAGTTTTTTCACAATGGGTATCGCAGAGATATCGAGCGTGTTGCGCGTATATTTCTCGAACGTCCGAATCCCGCGCTCGCATAGAATCACCTGATAATTTCCTCCAGACATGATATATTCTGCTGCCATCAGAAATTCCTCAATGGTGGCTGCCATTCCTCGCTTCAATAAAACCGGTTTATCAACGGTGGACAGTGCCTTGAGCAATGCGAAATTTTGCATATTGCGCGCGCCAACTTGGTAGATATCAACATATTCGTACATCGGGTCTATTTGACTGGGCTCAAGAATTTCGGAGACGATTTGTAGATCAAACGCATCCGCTGCTTGGCGCATCAGTTTCAATCCTTCAATCCCCATGCCTTGATAAGCATACGGCGAAGTGCGCGGCTTAAAAGCACCGCCACGCAGTATTGTTGCCCCTGCCTTCGCAACCTGCTCAGCGATCGTGTAGATCTGTTCTTTGCTCTCGATGGAACAGGGACCAGCCATGACCACGATCCGATCTCCGCCCAGTTCCAGACCATTGAATTTGATGATCGAATTCTCAGGGTGAAAAGTTCGGCTACAGAGCTTATATGGCTCCATGATGCGAACAACATTGAACACTCCCTCCATATTTTCGAACTCTTGGATATCGACAACCGATGCATCTCCGATCGCCCCTAAGATGGTCCGCAATGCCCCATCGACGCGATGAACGCTCAAATTCAATGATCGAATCTTTTGCTCCACAGCTTCAATTTGTTCAGCCGTGGCATTGTTCTTCATCACTATGACCATATTCGTTTCCTTTCCTCGTTTGTTCAATTGTTCGACATGCCCTAATGATCTGTTTAAAAATCAATCTGAGTTGATCTGAATCTATGGGTCCATGATTAAGATGTTGCACATGAAGCAGCACTTGCTCTTCTCGCTCCGCGTCATAAATCGGGAGGCCCAGCCGCTGCTTCTCCTTCAAAATTTCCAGGCTAAGCAGTGCCCGCCTATTCAAAAGATCAACAAGTTGCTCATCGATAAAATCCACCTGCACGCGCAATTGCGCCAATTCCATGTTCCCTCCTGTAAAAAAAAACCCACTGCTTGTTCAGAAGCAGTGGGTAAATTTGAATGAATTTCAGATCTTTTAAGAGAAAACCATAGCCCCACTGCTTCTGGCGCTGGAGAAGCAAAAATAAAAGTAATAAAAAAATGTCGCAGTGAAGCTATTCATGTTTCTTACCTTTTGTCAAATTGACCTTTTAGGTAACGACCCTCTATTAACAAACCTGCCGAGATTTTGCGAATTTCAATTTTCACCACCGCAGCATACCCCAACCATTTCATCATGCATCAGAAAGCGATGGGTTAATTTAACAATATTTCGGTAACAATCAAGAAAAATTTCCTTCGAAATCTTCTTTTAATCATTCCAATGATTCCTCATAAGCAAAATCCTTCAGGATATCGAAGCTTATTTGCCGAGGACAAGGATTTTTTCGTCGCAAATGGTATTTCGGAATCAAAAAGTTGCTAAATAATAGCGGCGAATAAAATGGATTGCGGAAATTTTTTGTTGCAGCGATGTCCTCAATGTTTTGCTTTAAGACTCGCAAGGACGATGGTCATCGCTTGCTACTACATAACCTCCCCGGAGAACGGATCATCCCCGCAGGTCGCTATAATCGTGTTAGATTTCAGGCATCAATATCATCAACCATGATCTATGCACTTTCTGGTTATATTTCGGGTTCGCGAGCCACAAAATCAGCTTCCCTGTCCTTCAATTATCTGAGGAAACAGATTGAGAAAAGATCAAATATGAGAACCGATCTGACGAAGTAAATTCACTTGGTTTATGGCAGGGCTTTCGATCTTTTCCGCTAATTCTGCAAGCAACTCAAGGATCAAAAACAGCTTTTTACTATCGATAATTTTGCCGTGCTGCTCGTAACTTAGGATATTACCATCCAGGATCATCAACATTTCACCCAGTTCAATGATTCTTGCCCGAATATCTGGGGAGATTAGCCATTTGACTTGGGCCTCATTGCTTCCCTCGATGATATATTTCTTATCAAATGCACGATCGTTAAAGATGATATCCTGCGTGCCAAAAAGCTTGGTCAATTTCTGAATGATCCCTTCGCGGTAAATCTTCATCTTCAATCCGATTTTGTTATCAAGCGTGATCTCAAGATGTGTTAAAAACAAATTGACCTTGGGCGCAGCCTGGATGAAAATAATTTTTAGCAGAAAGGGATATTTGCCGTACGTCCCTGTCACTTCGGAAGTCCCTTCCTCGCTCAGCCGATATTTGCCGCCTACCTCCCGAGCAAACGTTTGCCAGGGATTTTCTGTATCCTGATACATTTTCGCCCCCCAGGGAGAAAAATTAATCTTCTATGAGTGATTGGTTTCTATATCTCAACGAAATCATCTTTTTGTCATGACCATCTTGATTCTCCAGAAGGTTCAGCTATCGATGAAGTTCATGCTTAATCATCTCAGCAAATCTTCGCATTCCCTCGTCGATCTGCTCTGGGGTGACCATGCTAAAGCTGGCGCGCATGAAGTTTTTGCAGCCATTTTGAGACGAGAACGCATCCCCAGGCACCAATAGCACCTTCCGTTCCTCGCACTGCTCTTCGATCATGCGCCGAGCATTACATTGCTGTGGCAGCTCGAACCAGATGAACATCCCAGCATCTGGGATATTGTATTTCACCTCTGGCAGCAGATGCTTTCGGGCCGCTGCAACCATAGCATCCCGATTGACACGGTATGAATCGCAATTCCTTTTGATTAGCTGGATGAATTGCTCGAAACCAGCAGCTTGAAGATATCGCAACAAGATGACCTGGATGAATGTGCTTGTATGCAAATTAGCCGATTGCTTGAACAGAACGAACTGCCGCATCACCTCCGCTGGCCCCGAGACATACCCAATCCGTAATCCTGGGGCGAATATTTTGGAAAAACTGTCCAATCGAATCACCCGATTGTTCTCATCGAGCGACTGCAGCGTGGGCAAAGGCGGCTTATGATCCAATCGCAATAACTGATAAGGGTCATCTTCCAGCACGAGCAGATCATACTGTTCAGCAATATCGAGCAACTGTTTGCGTCGATCCAGGGATAGCGAAACTCCAGCCGGGTTATGCCCATTCGGAATGGTATAAATGAATTTTGGCAACGGCTCGCCAGTCATCTCAATTTTTTCCAACTCGTCGGCTAAAACTTCGGTCTGCATCCCATGCGCATCCACTGGGATCGCCAAAAAATTCTTGGTAAACGAACGAAACGCCGCCAGTGTGCCAGGATAAATCGGCTCTTCTATTATGATTCGATCATGGTGGTTGGCAAACAAATAGGCCATGATAAACAGCCCCTCCTGACAACCATTCAGAACCACGATTTGATCATCCTTCAGATCTACTCCGTCCTTGTACTTATGCCAGGCTTGCAGTTGCTTCTTCAAATTCGCATTGGCATCTGAGGGGCCATACTGAGAAGCCGCAATGAGCTCCTCACCATCAATCTCGATGGCTTTTCCACCTTTAAATTCAATCTTCACACGCTCGAAAACAAAGGTATCTGGGTTAGGATATCCCCCACCGAGCGAAATCATGCCATCGATGTTCATATATTTTACCAATTCGCGGATTGCAGAAGGAGCTTTATTCTTAGCCCGATCGGCCAGTCGTTCTTGAATATCCATTGTCTTTCCCTGTCGTTGATAACGATTCCTAATTTTCCATCATGATCGCGATGCTAAAACATCCGACTGGGCTACTTTGTCAGCCCATTACCAGGTCTCGATCCATTTTTTTATTTGTAAACTATCGCCGGCCAGCCAATATAGTAAAAATATCTTAAAGAAGCAATAGCTTATTTGGGAGTGAATCACATATCTGAAATACAATTCTGATAACACCCTTCTGGAGCTGAGCTGAAAGATCGTGGACGAGTGAACTGCAAATCTCTAAATCACAGCAGCTAATTTGATCGTTGTAACTAGTGGTATAGCGTTTGCCTGATTCGAAAGTTGGTTATAGGATGATTCTTAAAGGGAAAATTATGAGATTCCGCTATAAACATTTTGGTCTGCTCTGTTTCGTTATCGCAATGGGCTCCTGGAGCTCGATTGGTTTAGGGCAGGCAAATCCAACATCATTTGAGCAGAGACGAATGGCATGGTTAGCTCGGGACGGAGCCGATATCACTGGCGAATTTGATGATCGCGTGTTTTATGGACGACCCTATCTCTTTGCTTGGTTGGAAAAGAATATCTATATCACCGATCCTCATCCAAGCTTGGGTAGCTTTCATGATCAATTGATCGAAATGTATGATGAACGGGGCGATGCTGGCTGTCGCACAGGGATCCATCTGTCTCGTATCTTTTATCAATATGCTGACAAACTGAAAGCTCCATCCTATCCGCATCCCAATGATTGGAACGATATCAAGAATCTGCTCAGCTTTGATGCCCATGACGATCATCATATTGACACGCGAAGCTGGAGGAAGTCCACACAGATGGAACGGACCGTAACAGTGTTTCTTTACACCTTGGAGTACGATCGCGACGCCACTGTCAAATGGCCCACTGGGACGTTCGATGATATTCAGTTTTACTCCGATTATAGCAATAAAACTTATGTTCCGGGAAATTCATATCAGACCTATGAACTGTCGCGTGACTGGATTTTATACGCCATGGATACCTGGGCAAAGCATGGGAGCAGCGAATTGGATGGCAATTACAGCGGCTTGGCGTTGCACTCATTGCTGATGCTTTACGATTTCGCCGCCCGGCCCTTGGCGCGCTTAAATGGCCAACCCGACCCAGACGGCGTAGAAATGAAAAGGCGCGCCAAGATGATGCTGGATTTATTGATACTGGATCACGTCATGGATTTTTCCGCTAACCATCATGGCGGCAGTTTCGGTCGCATCTATCGCTATAACATTACCCATGCCCAAATGAAATCGTTTTACCATGCATATTTCGGAGTCGATACTGGTGACACAAACGATGAAGGAGATGCTTATGTCAGCAGCTATCGAGTTCCAGAACTGATTGAGGACATGGGCATTTTATGGGACGAACCGACAGAATATTGGCACATTCATTTCGAGAACAATCTCGTGGGCGCTGATCCAGCATCTGGCAAATGGACCTTCGTGACCAAGTACTTTAACCTCGGCGGCGCTGGGAATGACGGGAGCTGCTGGCAATTGGCTATATATTCTAACGACAAAGAAAGTTCACGACCGGGACAACCGTTTCGCCTCTGGATCGATACTAACCAGAGCAGTGCTGATCCTGATGAAAGTCTCAACGAATATACCAACATGGGCAGCGGCCGGATGTATCAATTTCGCAACGCGGCCTTCTTCAAATTCTGGGGAGAGCCCCATGTCCATGTTTGTCAGGATGGCAATCGCTTCGACTTGGGCCAAGAGCAACTTCGTCCAGCCAGCTCATTCGCGCAAGACTATTTCATTGATCGTGGTTGGAATTTCTTTCTCGAAGGGAATGTCGCAATTGCTTTGCGCCTTGACGAAAATCGAACTGGCGCAATGGAAGTTGTCATCATCGATCCGAATGCCAATGCCGATCATTGCTTCCCGTCGGTAACTGCCTTTAAAAATGCGGTGGAAAATTCCGCAGAGCTGACCTCCAATTATTTTCGCACCAGTCGCGGCTACGTTATCGAGCCCAGCGAGACCGGCGGCAAAGTCAATGGCCAACCAATCTGGAGCTTTCCGTTCCCTCGCATGAAAACCATAGATTATCGCGGCAGAACCTTGATCTCATGGCACGATAATGTCATGACCGTTGCGCGGGACAATCGAGCCATCATTTATGATTTTAATCAATGGAAGTACTCCACCTCGAATAGTGGGATCGATACCATTGCGCCAAAGGCTCCGACCAATTTGTTGGTCACGCCTGCAAACCATCCTTAGGCTAAAAATGAATCATTGTGATTACTGAGGGGATGATTGCGATCTTGTAAGTGGATAAAATTGTGGCAATGGCGAGAGCAATAAGCGGACTTGTAATCAAGGGTATTGCGCGACTGAATGAGCTGTTCAAGTGATTGATCAGCTACGAAAATGGCAAGCAGAAGCAAGGCGTCTCCTGTCGATCTCATCGGATTTTCAATGCCACGATCAAGCGCGAAACGATCTGATTATGGTACCATAGGTTCTTCTGATCGAATGGGAGTAGCAGTATTTGTTCGTTCATGCACCCCAATTCTTCGTGGCCCCAATGGGACAATTGCTAATCTTAGCACGAATTTTACGCTTTAAAGCGATAAGGAATGACCATGCAAAATTTTTGGCTGATCCAACTAGAAGATGGATGAATGTCTTTGAAAAACTGGGATCAAAAATCTAGCTCCCTTTGCTCGCCGGCGGAGATGTTCTTCGAGACGAATTTTCGATAATCCTCAATGTGCAGGATTTTGTGTGAGATTTTAGTTGGATCAGATTTGTAAGGGATCTCTTCGACCCAAAGTCTTTTTGGTTGTCGCCGATAGTGTCGGCCAGAAACGTTGTCAATAATCAACCAGACCAACTGCTCTTCCAAAATGGGCTGCTTATGCTTTAGGACAGCTCGGAACGATTGGTCAAAGAATTCATCGACGTTGGGATAGTGGGACAATTTGATTCGGTAATCGGCATTGGCGAATAGGGCCACATTAGCCGCACTGATGTCTGGTTGTGAGATATCTTCGACCCCGATCCCCACGGCGACCAGGGAATAAACATTGCACAAATCTAATAGAGTAGGAATAAACAACGGTTCGTTCTTCAACAATGGATAACTCGTGCACAACTCTGCGGTATTATTGATCAAAACCGATGTAAATGGATTGTTTTGTTTCTTCGCTGCTTCAAGCTCTTTTTCGATTACATCAAAACATTCTTCAGGCGCAAGCTGACCGATTCTGAAGGCAGTGATTGTAACAATGGGGAGGCAATTTGGATCGACGCCATAGCACAACCGAGAAAACTTGGATTGCCCACCGATAAATTGCTCTGAGATTTTTCCGAGCCTTCTCCATTTTTGATTGAATTTAGTCCAGGCAATACCGTTAAAGCCAAATTCTGAAGTATTGCCAAAGTTCACAATTAAAACCCGTGGCTGTTCGCGCTCGACGAATCGGCCCAATGCCAAATTGACGGCTAAGGCTAATTTATGGCTACCGTTGGGACCAATAATTGCTGTGAACGAACAAGATTTGATCATGGGGCTATTGAAAACAAGCGCTAAATCTTGATCGGTTTGATCATCAAAATCGACCTGAAATTTTGGTTCGCCAGCGCCCATTTCTCGCTGCTGGCCGCGAACTTTGGTGAGCATGTAATGAATGGATTGATATACCAAAATCCCTGTTTGTACCGCACCATCTTGTTCGCTGATTTGGGGCTGCGTGCGAATCTTATAAAGATGTTTGCCTAATGCATGTCTCCCGACCCGCGATTTAATGATTTCGAGATAATGTTGCAAATAGCCACCAGGATGCTCTTTGGTGAGGCTGATAACCACATCGGCGAGAAATCGGGTGCACTCGAACGTGATCTGTTCCGATTGTGGTGGCTCGTCCGAATAGCGCTCCAGGGTGATCAGGCTGGGGATATGGTAATTCCTGAGCAAGGTGAAAAAACGATAGATTTCGTTGCGCTGCAATGGCCGACCTGCTAATGCCGTAATGCTATCCAGGACTAACAAGATCAAAGTGTCCGGGGAAGTCTGGCTTGTCACAGTATTGAGAAGATGATCCAATTCGGAAATGCGTTGTTCAAAAATATCGCTCTCCTCAGCCACCGTGAACGGTCGTGGCGAAAATTGACCAAAATAGATCCGATTGAACTTCGGGTCAAGCGGGAATTCAATGTTTGATTCGCTAAGATCGATAAACTCAACCTTTGGGTCATTTGAATTCTTTTTAAAAAATCCAAAACCTTGAGCTGCATTATATAGCGATTGAAGAGTTTGCTCAAGACTGTAGTAAAACACAATCCACTGCGCGTTTCGGGCAGTGGCATGGGCGATTTGCAGCGCAAGCGTGGTTTTGCCTGTACCCGTTGTACCTTCAATCACCACGATCGGGGTTTCCAACTGCTCCCGCCTAAGACCAGCGTCCAGATGATCATCGTGACCGAACCGTGTGGTCCTCGCAATAAATATACCGCCACTGATCCCCTTATCTTCTCGATCTGGGGAAAGCAAATCATCAAGATTGTCGATCCCCGTGGACAAATAAATAAATTGTCCATCCTTCATAGCTGTATCCCTTTATATCTGCACCCTAAATCTCGATATAGTTCGCTGATATGGCGATGATCGAGTTGAATCTTCAACTTTTCGGCCGATGGAAATGTGATATAAAGGTACCTGGATGCATAATTCATTCGTTCCACGATCCATCTCTCCCGAAAAGTAAGTGCCTGGCCGATCTTAGTCTCGATTGCCTGCCACGTAAATGTGTCATGTCCCAAGCTTCCGAGCGAGAGGCTGACGATAGCATCCACAAGATCTTGCAACTTAGGCCGACGACCGAGGTTTGGTTGATCGAATACCTCAGCGAGCGTTTGTCGCTCGATTGTGCGCGAATCATTGAGAGAAAGCCTTGTCAGCAGCATATTTTTGTATTCATAAAAAGCCTGGCGATAAGCAATATGATGCTCCTCTAATAATTGCGACCATGTTGTCAGTACTTTATCGGTACTCCCTTTGAGCCGGCTAAGTTGCTCAAATTCACTTCGAGTTAAATAGAACATCTCACTCGAGTCTGATTCGCGCCCAGGCGAACTTGATCGCTCTGTTTGACGATTGATCTCATCACCTTCAGCCCTCTCTTGAATTTTCAGTTCAGGTACGTGAAAGATAATGCATTCTCCTCTCAAACAGAACTCAACATCCTCAATTAGCCGGCGGACGCCCTTGATCAGCGATCTGTCGCTGGCATCTTTGATTCGTTGATATAAATAGTATTGGAGCGAGCGCGTCCAACTGGCTTCGGTCTCATCAGCGATCCTCAAAATTGCCGCATTGAATGGGATCATCAAATGACCATAGGGATCCAACGTGGTAACGTTATAGACGCGGATATCCTCTTCGTCTTCAAATGGATTGTCGACACAATGATAATAGACGATTTTGCCGATATATCGGGCAATGCGCTCGTCAGGCAAGCCCAATTCCGCCCAATTACGGGTAATGATTTCCTCGCTGTGGCGATGATGAAGCCGGACTCGATTTCCTAAGGAGGCCCCCCGCTCTTCAATGGAAGCAGCAGTCACCTTCCCAATATCATGCAGAAAAATTGCCGCCAATAGCAAAAATATCTGTCCAGCGGTCATTTCTTGCTTAATGACATCGGGCACCATCTTGTCTGCATTGCGCTCAACATTTATCAAATGGGGATAACCACTGTGCGAGCCACGATCAAAATTCAGCAGCGGCACCCATTCAACCAACGCCTTTTGTTTGATCAGCTCCAACCGATCATATAGCGCCGCATTTTTTTGCTTGAGAATATCAGCAAATTTGATCTCAGTTTTAAATTTCGTGTCCATGGCTTCGCTCTATTTGAATTTGTCAGAAAAGCATCTTTTGGCAATATGATAATTTTGCCAAATTTCATTATATTAGTGCCTCAATGCAAAGAAATCTTAATCAAGGCCTCATAATCAGAAGCATTAACAAATCAACAGAATCAAAACAAATATTGATTTTTCGAATTGGATGGATCTGAGGGAAAGCGAAGCAAAAGCAGATTTTCAGGCTAAAGATCAGTGTATTGGCAATCTCAACTATGGCATTTAGCCATCGGCCAAAGCTTCATTGTTGAATATCAACGAGCCCAGATGATGATCTTTTCAATTTGTTTTTTATTCGAGCTTCGCTCAGAATAACAAATACCTGAACCCCACGTTCATCATCATCCCAGAATTTTTCACCTCTGGTGGCTCCTTGCTCCAATAAGCAGAAATTTCCATATCATCTTCGCTGTATTGCCAGTTTTTATTGCGCATCCCCAATCGATAGCCGAGCAGAAACACGAAATCGACTCTTTTGGAGATCAGCCACTCGGCAGTAACTCCGAACGAGATGGAAACCAAAAGAGTGTTCACCAAATTGTTATCATCATCCCATTTGAAAGGAAAATCGAGGTCGAGGGTAAGTTTTGCTCCAAAATCAAATTTTGGGTTATCGATGAATCGCCAAATGCCAAAACCGCCGAGGCCAAAACCGTAATCCTCTTCTTGATAGGAGTCAGCAACGCGGATCATTTGGAGAGCCAATCCGCAGTCTAATCGTGATAAGGGAGCAACATGAAAGCCCAAGCTGAAGTTGATATAAGAGCCTAACGCTGTTGGGGAGAAATTAAGACCTAGGCCATAGATCTGCTTTGGCATTTCAACCGCCCATGCGCCTGGATATAGTTCCCGCCACTGCCTCAGGATTCTGATGCTGGAGCTGTCCGCAGCGGTATCGCTCACCGCCGCTATCGCCGCGGTTCCGCCATGTACCAACCATTCCTCCCCCTCAGATTCCCAGATGCGATCAGGTTCTATCAACTCGAAGGTCATCCCTTTGCTAATTCCTACTCGAGCTCCCAACGAGATGGTTTCTTTATCGCTCTTCACTCCGGTCAATTCAGCGGAAAGCCAATAGAGGCGTTTCAACTCCTGGATTGCTGTATCCTTAAGGCGTTTCATGGCATTGCGTTTAGATTTTGCCATGGATCGACCAGTCCCCCAGCCTTCGAGAGCAAGCGGCGCCAAAACTTCTTTAGTTCCAACATCTATGATTTCCGCCTCAACAGAAAGTCGCGTCTGAATGATATATGGCGTTTTGGCCTCAGATCGATTACCAGCACGCCTTTTTATCGAGAAATAATCAGGTTCCTCGGCAGGAACATTTTCTTGTGATATTGAAACGGAAAGGATCCCAATCACTTGATCAGCACCGACAATTTGATCAAAACTGAAAAGCTCGAACTGCGATGATCCAGACGCATTTGATGCCGCTGTTGAGTCCAGCAAGATCCCAACCATCAGGCCATAGAGCCCGAGCTGACGTTTGGCTTCCAGCAAATGCATCGCCACTTCGTCTTCTATATCTATGGCCTCTTTGCCGCTTATCGTGGTGAGATTTCGGGGCAGGCGAATATATCGAATTGAAGTAAGATTAAGGCAGCTATCGCTTTGCTGACAGATCAAGCCTGTTGGGATTAGAAAAATGATATTCAGAAAAATTAGGATGATTAGCACGATGAATTTCATAATCCAGATCCCAAATTAGCTGAATTGAATGATTCATATGTGCCTGCCGGAAATAAAGTGATCGCGAAATTTGGAAACACGCACATCATAGGTTTATCTGCAAACTGGCACAAGGCATCCATCGGCCACTGCGGTGTGGATTCCGCAGCAATGATAATTGCGGGGTGATTGTTTTTGAAAATCGCACAGTTTGCTCATATTGAGCAAAGTTCATTGGATCATCAACAGATAAAGCTTCATTTCGGAGGTGATCGAAATTTTTAGTTAATTCTTTTCCAGCAACCAGACCACCGATGCTACCCAATCCAGCGATAGCAAAAGCAGCAGAGGCGTCCTTGATTTCGAATAGCAAATCGATTCCAAATCCGAGGAAGGTACCGACAACACCAGCGAGGTTGATGATGCGAATCCTCGCTTTGCTCATTTGAACGTCCTTTGCAGCGATTCCCATCCCCAACACCAGGGCATTACTGCCGATCAGCATATCCCTTAGCACTTCATTCCCGGAGTGATCCAACACAGCGGCCGTGACGGCACTGAACCAAGCCCCCCACGGCAGTGCCGAACTGGTGAGACTGGCATGACCAGTGGAAAATTCGACCCTACTGGTAAGCAAAGTAGCCATTCCAATTCCAGCCAGTCCAACGAGCTGCCCGATGCCGATAATCTCGTGGCCCTTTTGGTCGGCATAGATCGCCCATCCTATCCCCTGCCAGGTGCCAAGATGTCCGCCCAGCGCGATCATCGTGGCACGAGCGTCGCTGATATTCGCCTGTTTGGTCAAACGATGGGTTACCAACAGCGAGATCGGCGCTCCCAGAAGCAGTCCAGCAGCGACTGCCTGCGAAGACTTCGCCTTCAATGCGATCGGCGTCGCGATCCCCTGCCATAGCCCATAGTACCCACTGAAAATCATCACATCCGTGCGACCGCTCTGATCCAAAAATGCCCCTGGGACAAATAAGGCCGTTTTGCTGCGATTGAGCCGTTCCACAATGCTGCGATTCTGCTGACATTCAGCAGCAATGGGGTTGGCAGGGTAAGCTGCGATCAAGTCATCCCACAATTGCATTGTTAGGTCATAGCGAGCTTGCGCGGCGTATTTCAGCCCGAGCAGATAGATGATCTGGGGCTCCGTGGCCGGTTCGTCGGGTTGATTGCGGCGTAGATTTCGATACTTGTGGCTGAAGGCAAGATGCTGTCGCGTCAAATCCAGCGCCTCGGCAGAGACGGGAATCGTTCTGGTGCGCAAGCCGCTCGAAGTCTGATAAGCGTACTGAAGCCGATATTTTCCATTGGGCAACATCATGATCCGGGCAGATTGAAATTGTTCAATGCCAGGAAAAAGGTGATAGCGCGTCTGTTCACTCGCATCGATCTCAATGCCGATAGAATCATCAAGGGCAATAAGTTTATTTTGACCGTGCAACGGGATCTCGATCGCAAACAAGATTAAAGCAAAGGCTACTTTGAAAAAACATGTCGTTTTCAATATTCACCCCACTTCATATTGCTATGCGTTTTTATTCGAACCGCGCTTCAGATTTACTACGGCTCGAACCGTTCAGGGCAATCGATTCATGCCATATTTTCTGGCATCTGTGATCATGATTTGACCTAATTCTTTGGCGATAGCCTCTGACAGTTCAGGGGCGGGCGGCTGCTGAAGCAACCACTGAACCTTTTGATGGGCGCGTTCCCCAGCCGATCGAACATCAGTGCTCAGCCAGGTCTGATAATTGGCCCGATCGATCACTTCGGACGGAGAATAAAATTCTTCCCTTAGCCATTGGATCGTATGCTGCGAGGTCAGAAAATGCTCGCCATCATAGATATCGCCGAATAGGTCGTCGCTCATCCCGGGTCTTAGGACAATGCCATTGACCAAACGGAGTACCATACCGCAAATTTCGTTGTCGATCACCAACTTCTCTAATGACTGGCAGCTTTCGAAATCGAGCATGCCTGGGCCAGAGATCACGTTAATGCCGCTTAAAGCAGCGATCACCGCGCCCATCCCGGTCTCCAAACCGGCTTGCGCGTCAAGCAACTTGGCATCGCTCAGCGCCATATAGGCATGGGTCGGCAATCCCAAATGCTTTCCGATCTTGGCATAAGCGGCATCGATCATCATCGTCTCGATGGCGCCCATCGGGGTCGTGCCATGGCGCATGTCAAAAGCAGCGGGTGAACCGCCCCAGATGATCGGTGCCCCAGCCTGTGCTAATTGATGAATGACAACCCCGCTCAAGCTCTCTGCGGCATGCTGGACCAGTGCCCCTCCCAACGTTCCGGGCGATGTCGCCCCAGTTAATGGCATGGATACCAATTCCGCTGGGATGCCCGCTTTGGCGCAGTCGATCAAGTTTTGGCAGGTCAAATTGCTCCATTTCAACGGCGGGGAAGGACAACAATCGAAAATAGCCAGCGGCATCTGGCGTAATCTCTCGGCGCTGCCACGGATTGCGATCAGCATCGCCTTCATACTATCAAATCCATCCAGCGCGAAAGTGCCAGTCACCACGGGCTTGGTACTATGTTGCAACGCAATATAAAGCCGATAACGGTCTGCGATCTCTTGAGGGACATCGGAGGAAATTAGACCAGTGGACTGAGCTGCCAAATATTGAAGCTGATGCGTCAGACGGCTTAAATTTACCAAATCTTGGGTCACCGGTTTTCTCTGTCTTTGCGTCTCCCAATCCAGAATGGTTAGCGCCGCCGAACCAGGATCGAAATGGATCTGATCCCCTTCAAGCATCATGGCTGGCTGCTCATTCCGATCGTAAATGGTAATCCTATTGGGCACAGACTTGAGACTCTGATCGATGAGCCATGCAGGGAAATAGGCCTTGCGCACTGCGCGATCCACCTTGGCGCCATTCGCCTCCAACAGTTTCATCGCCTCTTCGTTTTCAATTAATACTCCTACCTTTTCCAAGACAGCATAGGCATCTGACAGAATTCGCTCTATCTGCTGGTCTTCAATCATTGCAAATTTGGGCCGATACATGGAAAGATCCTCCTTGTTGTGAATTTTCGCAGCTCAGTTCATTCGGCTTTCATTTCAAAAATCATCCTTGTAATCATTCATCTCTAATAGCTCATTTTTATCAACGGAATTCCTTTGGATTCGATTGGAAGCAAACAAACATCTTGCTCGTATTTCCTACAAGGGAGAAATTGCGCAACTCAATTCAAACTAACCTCAGATTTTCAGATTTACATGCTTGAAGCTAAAACGGCATTGCAATATTCAAGGCAATTTTCTCTGAACAGTTGAGAATGCTCAATAGAATGTTGCGTCAGCGATTTCAATCTAGCTTTTGGTTCAATATACTTAAACTTCTCTCATTTGTCAAGCAGAAAAATCAGCGAGGTTCAGATGGGCGAATCAATTTGCAGTTGAATACGAAAAAGTGTTTTGCACTGATTAAAAAATGAGTTGACTCTTTTTTGTGCAATTGCATTTGATTTTCATTTGGAACTTTGTGGGGAGCAGCCATCCGAATTGCAAAGATGGCGGTAGGCTATTGTCAGAAAGATTAAAACAACAGCATTTTTGATTCTTCTTTGCGATCCTAAATTTCGTTGCATGGGCTATTAGCAAGGTTGGGCGATCAAAAGACACAGTTACTTGTCACCGAATGTCAGTAAGTCAATTAATTCTTCCCGATCGAAGCTTTTAATAATGGTTGCGTCATCCTCTTTCACTAGATCGCTCATCAGTTTCTTTTTCTTTTGAATGATGCGATCGATTTTCTCCTCCAAGGTACCTTCAGTGACCAATTTCAATACCTGCACACCGCGGGTCTGCCCGATCCGATAGATCCGATCTGTTGCCTGGTCCTCCCGCGCTGCGTTCCACCAGCGATCATAATGAATCACTACGGAACCGCCGGTGAGATTAATCCCTAAGCCCGATGCTCGTAAGCTTCCAGTGAACACTTTGCAATTGGGATCATTATTGAAGCGATCCACCATTTCCTTTCTGTTCTTGGTCGCTCCTTTGATTGTTGCAAATTCAATATGATTGTCCTTTAAATAGGCCTCTATCAATCCTAACATGTTCAAATACTGGCTGAAGACGACTACCTTGAAACCGCTGTTTAAGCTTTCTTCTAACAGCTCACAAAACAATTCCCATTTTCCCGAAGCATATTTGTTATAATCCAAACAACCGTCTTCCAATTGGGCTGGGTGATTGCAGATTTGTTTAAGATAATTGAGCACGGCAAAGATATGGATGTAGGGGATGTTTTCCGATTTATCATATAGCTGGGCCAGTAGCATCTTGGCCCTCGTATTAAGCACGTCCTGGTAAAGTTTTACTTGTTCATCGCTCAATTCGCATTTGCGAATTTCTTCAATTTTGGGAGGCAGCTCCTCCAGCACCTGTTTTTTGGTCCGTCTTAAGATGAATGGCTGAATGATTCGCTGCAGTTGTTCGCGTTTCTTTTTATCCTCCTGGCGCTCGATGGGATTAATGTAGTTTTTCCGAAAAGCGGCATCCGTTCCCAAATATTCAGGAAGGATGATGTCGAACAGTGTTTTTAGCTCGCTCAGATTGTTTTCGATCGGTGTGCCTGTCAAGCCGATCCTCATTTTGCTGTTCAGCCGATTTACGGCCGCATTCGTCAAACTGGCCTTGTTTTTCGCGGTCTGAATCTCGTCGAATATCGCCACTTCAAAAGGAATGTCTGCCAATTTATCGAGATCGTTTCTGAGAATGCCATAAGAAGTGAGCACGACATTGTGCTTCGCCCTTTTGCTTTGGATCAGTTTCCGATCTCCACCATAATAGAGAATCAAATTCACCTTCTTTTTCAATTCATTCAGCTTCTCGTGCCAGTGCGGCAACACCGAAGTTGGGCACACAATGAGAAAATTCCTCGGCTGCTGGTTCTGGATAATGATCCCATCGATCAATGCGATAGATTGGTAAGTTTTGCCAAGCCCCATATCGTCGCACAGCAAGCCAGAAAGTTGATTTTCATATAAAAACCAGAGCCACTCATAACCGTTCTTTTGATACTCCCGAAGCTGATATTTCCTGCCCTTTAATGGCGGAGCAGGGGTATTTGGCTTAAGAGCAAGCAATCGGTTCAAAATATCGGAGAGCGCTTGATGAGTATCGAGTTTTCCCTTTGGAGGTAACTCCGCGCTCAATCGCAGGAAGTTCATTTTATTAACCATCATGCGCGCATCCTTCTTGCCCTGGCTGACAAATTCTATCCCCTGCTGCTCAATCAAACTTTGCAGCCAATTGAAATCGGCAGTATATAAGTCAATCCAATGGTCCTTGGTGATCAAATATCGCTTTCCGTTGCGAAGCGCAAGATAGATCTCATACAACGGGACTGTCTCACCGGTTGTCCGATATTTCACAGAAAGATAGAGCCAATCATTCTGAATTTGATCAACAAAAAGATCGATGCTCTTGATGCTTTGAATGGCCTTCCGATTTTTGAGCGGCGGGCTCACGAAATAGAATTCATCCGCGTCGATAAACCTTCCATACTCACTCACAAATCTCAAAATATCGTCATTGGGAACGATCACTTCGTTCAAGCTGAACAATTGGCTATCATAATACTGAATTTTTCGTTGAAATGAGAAGAATCCCCGATCCTGAATGTAGAGATAATCACCGAATTGGATTGGATGCAGCCCATTCTTATTTCCGCAAGGATATGGCGTTGGATCATCTGGCAAAAAAAGAATCGGTGTGATCTTCAAATCATAGTCATCGGTCAGGGTCAATGAATAATTGAGAATTGCAGGTTTTTCTGAAATCGACAGCGTGTGGCGGATCGCCGGGTTTAGAGCCAGCTTTTTTATGATAGCAGGAATCAAGACTTTTTGGAGATAGAAGGCGAAGCTCCCATCGATCGAAAAAATTTTTATCGCCTGATTTTGCTCTGAAAACTCAACAGAATAGCCAATCTCATCAAATTCAAGAAACCACGCTTTGCTCAAATCGAACCAAAAACTCTCTTCAAATTTTTGTTGCCAGGACCTGTAGCCCGACATATTCATTCGGATTTCGAGCTCGGTTTTCTCCGCTTCTAAATATTCCAATTGAATTTGATCGGTATTAAGGGTAGAAACAGCATCGAGCAATTCAGAAAAGAAGCGAGATCGGTACTTTTTAACAATCCGGACGGCTGCTTCTTTACCCAAAACAAAATTTAGCACCTCGCCATGGTTAACATCGCGGCCGATCAAACGCAGCACCGATTGGTCCCGAAATTGTTCCAGATGCGATGCGATAATCAGTTTGTCATCTCCGAAATATTCAAAATATAACTTGGCCAATTGGAACCAGAGGCTGCGTTCATAGTGCCGATATAATGTCTGTTCAATATCAACCGTTTCTGGATTTTTTGAATAGATGATGAAAAACAGGGCGGCAATGTGAGGACAGCTCATATTCCGCAAATAGGTGTTGCATGAGCAAGTCATCTGAAAAATGGGCCGATCCGCTCTTTTTCGGACGATCGTCCAATAATGTTCTTTGCGACCTGGAAACCGAGCCGTGTATGCATTGCGGATGAAATCCAAATACTGATATTGACGTTCAATAAACAGTTTCCAGCCAATCTCAAGAAACTGTTTCGGCAATTGATTTTTGATGACACTGGCGAGTTTATTCATTGTTCTGAACAAATCGATAATACCAAATAATCATGAATTCATCAAACATACGCTAATTCCCAGCTAATCTCGATCACCGCGAAAGATTCGGTATTGAATAGCAGAATTCAATAATCAAAATAGCCATTATTGGATCAGCTTTGTGGCGCTCATTCAGCTATCACCATAAATGATCAAGCGCCTCGATGATTTGCTTCTTATTGCAACAAACGCTGGCCGTTGGCATCTTGCAAATATGATCGTCAAGCGCATTTAATAGCACTGTGATTTCTGGACACCCTACAATCCGCTATTTAGCGATCCACAGCCGAACCGCAGAGTAGATGAGAAACAGGGCGAAAGCCCGCTTGACATAAAAAGCAGGGACATGTTCAATAATCGATGCGCCCAGCACGGCACCGATAATACCGCCCAAACCAGCCCAGAGTACAATGGAAAAATGAACATTATTCAATGTATAATGCCGCAACGCTCCTGCAATTGAGATCGGAATTACCACCATTAATGAGGTTCCAATCGCAGTATGGATTGGCTGCTTGAGAAATAATAGAAAAGCTGGCACCATCACGATCCCTCCGCCGATACCAAACGCTCCTCCTAAGAGACCCGCAACAGCACCAATAACGATGATCAGCAAAATTGTCATTTTTCTACTACCTTTCTGCTAATTTTATCTGCCAAGAAATTAGCCCGGGTCACGATCAAACAACGATGTCTGGCTTCCCTCCATGCTGACCCCCTTGGCGATTTTCTTCAAAAATGGATAAGTTTCCATCAAAGATGCTGGGATTTCTCGCGGCTTTCCGTCCATCAAAAACATAATTTGAAGCGCATTTGCAATCGCTTGGCCCCGAAAATGGTTATTGAAAATAATATAGCTTTTTGGGCTTTGTTCGATCAGCTGTTCGATCACCTCTTTGATGCTTTGTAATTCCTCATCATTGTAAAGATAATCGTAACGGCTGGCCGCATCCGCATCATTCGCGAACCAATTTTTATAGTTTCGCCCATGAAGCCGAAGATATCCGATCCGCTTCGCTCCAATAGCAGTAAGCCCAATCGAATTCCCAATCACTGGCTGATCGATATTGGCGAATCCAGCCCCTGCCTCATTTAAAAAATCAAATAGTATTGGGGTATTCCAGGACCCATGGCGTACTTCGACCACTGGATTATAATCTCGAAACGTATGGACCACTTTCCGAAGCCAGTCGAAATTTTCAGGCGTGTTCTTGAACGACCACGGAAATTGAATCAATACAGCACCAAGCCGTTGCTGGGATAAAAGCACATCCAATCCTGATTTGACCATGGCCTCATCTTTGAGAGTCGGGAAACTGGATCGTTCATGGGAATAACCCTGCCAAAGCTTATAGGTGAAATGAAAATGAGGCTGATGCTTCACTCGTTCCACCCAATTTCGAACGGTATGGATTGAAGGCGGCCGATAAAACGAACTATTGATCTCAATCACAGTAAACCAACGCGCTAAAAATCCAAGGGCATCAAAGCCCGGACTCGTTATCGCTGGATAAACGATCCCCTCCCAATCTTTATAACTCCAGCCTGCAGGGCCGACATATATTTGATGTTGATCTTTCAAACAAACCCCCTGGCTTTTTCAGGCTCTTTTTGAATAACAAATTTTAAATATACAAATTTCATCTTTTTTAGTCAAGAAATTCTTTGGCGATATTTGATTAAATCAAAAAAAGTGCTGGAAAAAGCGCGGCCGGTTGACAATGCAACTCCGATCTTCCAATGATACGGTCAAGAAAAGATATTCTCAGACTGAAATTATCCAACAGCACATGTCCTGGCAAAAGAAATAACCACCATCAATTGCCGTTTTGTCTACTAAGAGTTTCAACAAAATTGTCGCGTCTCTGAGCTTCGTCCCGAAAATGAACTCCATCGTCCCTCCTATGGCTGGTTATTATCTTGTCCATCCATAACAAGTTCAGAAAAGAAAATGATTGATCTGCTCGTTCAAATGGAACAGGACTACGATCGGACGCTAATCAAAGAACAGAGCTTGCCTATGCCTCAAAAACGACCATCATTTTCGAGACAAAGTAATGATGTTAAAATAGAACTTTCATCTCATTCCAACTGGAATCAAAAATTGCTGTTTTCTTTCTTAGCAATGATGGTTGCGACCAATACTGGTTGCATGATTCGATACACCGGGAACTGATTCAATTCCCTTCCCCATTGGCTCGCGTAGAGGTAGCGGTCAAAAAAATTCCATTTGACCAATCCACCGTCACTTTCAGGTTCCAGCAAATAGGCGATTAAATTGGCTAACGGTTGATCCATTCGTACCAGATAGCTCCCAGCAGGGAAAACGAGCTCGATGGTCTGATAACGACCGCTGATATGCGTCCACCGATGCCCTTGCATCAATTGTGGCTCACTCTGGACGGACTCCACCTGAAACGCCTGAACACGAAATGTATCCAATTCGGCAATTTGTTCCACTCGAATCCCGTGGCGCATCAGAATTTCCGCGATCTCTTTCAGATTCGCTGAAAATAAATATGCTTTGGGGAGCGTAATGCTCTTAATAATGACGAAGTCTTCAAAAAATGGAACTGTATAATCTCGGAGTCGCTCAGTCTTTCTGACGCGGGTACGTCCGTTTGCGTCCACATATTGCTCAAACTCAAAGCTATGAATCAGCAATGGCTGCTCTAATGGACGGGCGACGATTTCAGTACCGAACTGTGCAGTGGTATCAGCACTTTGGCCTCGAGCGATCGTCTTTTGGTCTACTTCGCGGATCAATTTCATCATCTCCGCACCATGCCGATTGGTGTACTCTAATATTAATTGAACGAAATGATAGCAGACCATGATTCTGGTTTGATAATCGGCATAGGCATAATTTTCGTTTAAAATCGAAAAACGATTTCTCAATCCCCAGTAGTTGGTGCTATAATACGGCTGGTGATCAAAACTTTGCCAGCCTTTGCTTGGATCTAAATCATCCACAAAATCGCCATAGGGCACGCTCATAATATGATATTTATCGTTTAGCTGCCTGGCAACCTCAGGGAACAATTTCGATCGAACATAATGGATCAGCGAACCATCGCCGTTAGGATTATGCGCGGTGGCATACGTCAATGGTTCCTGATGATATGAACCATTGGTAGTGTGCAGATCAATCAAGACCATGGGATCCCATCGGTTCAATATCTGTTCGACAGCAGCACGATTTTCTGGCGTCTCCAGCTTGATGTAATCGCGATTCAAATCCAGATTCTGGCCGTTATGGCGCACCCCGACCCCCTGAGCTGGCCCAAGTTGATTGCGACGATTATGAGGACTGATCTTTTCATTGCCATCGGGATTGAAATTCGGGACGATCAACAGTACTTGTTGATCAAGCAAATGGCCGAGCGAGCCGACCAAAATATCTCGCATCAGCATCAACATCGCCTCTTTGCCCTCCACCTCTCCAGCATGGATGTTGGCTTGGATGTAAATCGCTGGCCTATTCATAATGAACAACTGGCTCGCGCTCGTTGGCACCGGCCGACCCAAAATCGCCATAAGAATTTCCCGGCCTTCTGTAGATTGTCCAATTGATATCACCCTAATTGCTGGACTCAAATGTTGCAGTTGGTTCAGCCAGGCAACGACATCGGCATAGCGGCTGGTTTCTGTGAAGTTAGTTTGTTCGGCCCGCGTCAGTAACTTTTGCGAGGACAAATCAGTGAACCACCAAAGGAAAGATATAAGGGCCATTCCGAATGACAAGCTCTTTTTTGTCATGATTAGCGTCTTCCTTCTTTCATTCATGATTAAACAAACTTTTGGAAAATTCGATTAATTTGCAATTCGGTTGTCGTGCCTTCGAATAATGCCATCTATTAATTGGTGCTTGAATAAAAGCTTCTGTTTTTGTCATTCCGAACGAAGTGAGCAATCTGGTTAACCCAATAATTTATTGCAACAACTAGATTCCTTGATTCCGCTTCGCTCCGCTCGGAATGATAAATTCTGCCGGTTTTCGTTCGGACACTAATTAATGTCTGAACGAAAACTATTGACTTTGTAGCAAGCATGTCATTCCGAACGAAGTGAGAAATCTGATTTTTCCACAAAAACCGGACTTACAGATTTCTCCCTGCGGTCGAAATGCCAGAGAGATGGGTTTTCGTTCAGACACTATTTAGTTGATTCGTGAGACAAAAGATCCCCCTTTCCCCATCCTTAGGAGTGATAAGTATTTCTCTAATGTCAGGTCTCTTAATTTGAACTTTAAAGCTTATAAATGTGGGCTTAGCCTTTGAATTCTCACTTGGTCATGTTATTCTTATGATATTGATGTTTTAATAACTGGTTCAAGTTGATTTTGTTTCAGCCAAAATATTTTTCCTATTAAAAATGCTTTTTAGAGTCTGGTATGGTTCGAAAGAGAAATATGCAAAAATTTGACTGAGGTCACATACATTTTTTTGAAAAAAATTATATTTTGTCATGAAAAAAAGAATAGCGGATACCAGAAACAAATAAACGAGCGCAAAAACAATTTTGGAGATTTTCATTTAAAAAGGAACTTGAACTTACCTGTATCGTTTAACAGCACAATTGTTACAAAACAATTTTCATTATCTATGATCTTTAATTTTTTCCAAACGAAAAATAACTAAAATGGAGAACGGGACCATGAGAAAAGAAGACAGTCTCTATCGACACATTCGGATGCCGCTCAAAATCATCATGATCCTATTTTTGTCGATCACTGTCATTGGTTTTACCTATAAATATTTCGATACGACCGATGAAACCAAACAGAAGATGAGAGAACTCGAGCGATCCCTTCAAGATCTCAGAGCGGCGATGAGTGTGGACAGCGTCCGACAGTTCAACATCCAAAAGATTATGAGCATTATTGATACCTACAATAAAAATTTATCATCGGTAGAGAAATATGATATTGCCAATGAGATTTACTCGCTGAGCCTAAAATATACGAATCTGGATGTTGATCTGATTTGCGCCACAATTACTCATGAGTCTGCTGGGACTTGGGATCCCAAAATTGTTTCGCGCGCTGGAGCCATCGGGCTGATGCAGATTATGCCGGCAACGGGGATGTTTTTAGCAGAGTATGAAGGCATCACCTGGACCAATGAACAGGAGGTATTGACCAATCCCATTTATAACATTAGAATGGGAACTCGATATCTTTCCACATTGATTTCCTATTACGGCATTGATGGCGGCTTGGCCGCTTATAACGGCGGCGAAAAATATGCCGCTCTCTGGGTAAAAAGCAACAAAGCCGATGGCATCCTGTTGAATGAAACCAAAAATTACATTCCAGCAGTCATGAAGCTGTGGGATCGCTACCGCGAGAAAAGCTTATAATTTTCCAACACTATGGATCGCATAACAAAAAGGCTACTGAAATCAGTAGCCTTTTTTGTTTCGGCCAGCAGTCACAGAATCGCTTAGAGCAACATTGTCAACCCCATAAATTGTTTGCTGCCGATGCTGTTCATCTTTCGCGATTTAACTCATAATACTAGTTTCTTCCAGGATAGCAATATCCCGTTTTTTCAATTCTTCCATAAAGCGCTGATAGAGAGGTCCTTTAATACAATCCTCCGGGGGAACGATCCCTTTTTCCTTTATTAATCCTTCGAGCAGCAATTTCACGGTAATGGCGACAGGAAAACCAGTGGCGCGCATCATCGATGAAATGCCATGGGCTACGTCCGCCTCGTCCCACATGAAATATTCGATCTTGATTTTTTTCCCGTCTTTCACACCGGTTACTGTATTGTACATCACGCAGACATCGGTATCGCCTTGCTGAGCTCTCAGCCGAGGGGTAATTAACGAGAGCAGAAATTCGCGAGGCACGATTTTTACACCCTTGAAATCGTGGGGATCCAGATCCAAAAGGCCGCATTCCTTCAGCGTATCGATGGCCTCCCAATGTCCCGGCCAGCGGATGGTTTTTTCAGCAAACTCTTTCAGCCCTGGTCGCGTGAAAATAAAACTTGGCATCCCTGGGGTAACAGCACAGACCAATTCCTCATCCTGGCCAAATTTGGTGAAACGAAACCGTTCTCGATCGCCAATAGCAGGGACCTCCATTACTTTCCCATCTTTGATGACGTTGAGCTTGATCATATACTCGCGCAGAACGTGTTCGAAAGCCCAGGTGATCATGTATTTCAATGGGTGCCGTTGGGCGCTTTCTTTGGAAGGAATGCCTCCCACGCGGGCAATGGCGGTTTCCGCTACATCCATTTTTCGAATCGCCTCGCCAACGGTCACGTTACTGAGGCCCGGCGCAAATCCCATTCCATCCACAAACGTAACACCATTGGTGATGGCCGTCTCGTGAAGCCAATCGCCATATTGATTTAGTGTCATGCCTGGAGGCAATTCAAGCCCCTCCGTCTCGTACGCATCAGGCCGACGGTGATATTCTTCTAACATATCGACAATATTTAACCCTGCCTCAACCGCATAGTGAACAATTTTATAACTGGTCCTCCGATCTGGCAATGCGATGGCCCCCGCATCGTATTGCTTCATCAATTTAATGGCGCTTTCCTTATCAGCGACATCAAGAACATGGGGAACGATCTTCTCACTCCCAATCCATGCCTTGGTCTGCTCTAAAGCCTCGATCCTTCTGCCTGTAATTCCGATCGCCCGAATGTCCTTATCTTTCGCCAAATCCCACGCCACCGCTGAACCGATCTTTCCTGATCCGCCGAAGACCAATACTTTCATTTGAATCCCTCCTATTTTTGGTTCGATGAGCGAGATCAATCCTGTCCCGCATGAATTGAAAACCAGCAATGATAATCAATAATAATCAATTAAACATTTGCAATTCGCATAACCAATGCCAAATGGGCTATTGGGAAAGACCGCTACTGGGAAAGAAATTTTAATAGGCATCTTTTTCACTCCAAAATTTTTGAGCATGATTGGTCAATCCAATCTGGCCGTCATGATTCGACCAAAAAGAACTTGGAATGGGCAGATTTGAAAATTGGGACAAAATTTTACGTTGCTTAGTTTTTGTTTTGTGAAAATAGGCTATTTTAACGCTATGGTCCTATATCGAAATTTCAAAACTCAGGATATTCCGACTTATGGTTTTGCAAACGCCTGCTTGATAGCAAAAAAATCCCCGATCCACTTGGCAGCAAAAAGAATCGGCTCTCCATGAAAGGTGAGGGCAGAATAAAGATGAATCCGAATTTTCTCCCAATCGAATTTATTGTGCCAGATCTGAGGGTCGTTTAGCACCTTGCGCTGAAAATACTGCATAGCATTAGCAAATTGGCTCTGATCGACCCGCGTCAAATCGATGATTAGCACCTCGTCCTTTTCAAACTCTTCGGGCAATTTCGTCAGTGGATAATAATACGTAACAATGAACGGGCCTGAAGTCCTGATCCCTTGGAAATGGCCCAAGATCAGCTCAGCGCGAAGGTAGTCATAATTGTCGACAAAAAACGCATCCGAGGTATTGGAATTTTCCGCGCTATCTTTTAGTGCTGAATCTGTATGATCAAACCGTACTGGCCAATAGGTGATATTGATATTTTCTGGATTGATTAAACTATCCAAAGCGCCGCTTTGCACCTCCAACAATCGGTTCAAATTTCGAAAAGCATGATGGAGTGCCATGTATCGCTCGCGCTCTTTGGGAGTAGCTGGCTTGCGGGATAAAAGGATATATGAATAGAGGCCATAATTAGGCTGTTCAGCACTGCTTCGAGCCAGATAATCGCGCAAGGTAATTTTAATTTGTTGAGGTCTTCCCTCTTCCTGAGATGACTCGGGGGCTGGCTCTCTTTGCGATCTTCCACAGCCGAAAATAAAGAACTGTACCATAACCAGAGCAATGATTGACAGGGCAAAAACGACGATCGATCCAGAGACTGAGCGACCATCATGGCTGATTCTGGTTTGTGGATTCATGATGAGATCTTCTCCCTTTGATCCAGGTGATGAGTCCGTATGCGAGAGAGTAAAACACCAAAAAGATGAGCACATAAACGTAATTTGGGGGGTTTTCAGGTGGAACAAAGATAAAATAGGCAAAAATAAGAGTGCAAATTAATCCAACGATAAAAGAAAAAATTGCTTTCATAGCTGGCTCCATTTGTGGCATAGCAAATTCGACTAAATATACAAAATTTTCTGCTAGGAACCAAATGAAAATAACTTAATTTCTCTTCAAGTTTACGTGTCATTCTCAACACAATTCCGTTCATTCATGATTTCATTCCTTCAGGAGGGAAGCAAGTTGTGGATGAGAAAATAGATGAAGCGATACAAATTTCTACGGTGAAGCTGAAAAGCGCATTACGCTATTAAAGATTTAGTTCGGGGTTACTTTGAAATATTCGCGATTTTGCATTTGCTCTTGAATATTCCAATAGATCTGGGTCGCTGGATGGATTTAGCCCAGCAGCAAATGAGCACAAATTGAACTAAAAATTTAAGTATTGCCGATCTGCTGCTGGGCTGTGAACTGAGACCAATTATGTTTATAAAATGGGACTGAAGAGGATAACTAACCAGACTATTTTACTCACCAGCCAATGGATCTCCCAGCTTGATCTCAACAATTTTTCCCAATTGATCTAATGTACCAGGATGCTTCTCGTCACCAGCTTTGCATTTCTCAATATCGCCGACGACAAAAATCGACATCTCCCCAGGCTTAATATATTTTTTAGCGACTCTCAAAATATCTTGCTTGGTGACAGCTTGGTATTTTTCACGAAAGGTATCGTAATAATCCATTGGAAAACCATCGTACTCGAGGTTGGCGAACGAAATCATCGTGCCGATGGCAGATGAGAATCGATCAGGGAAACTGTCCAAATAATAATTTTTCGCTGTTTCCAATTCCTGATCAGAAACCAATTCTTTTTGAATTCGCTTGAATTCATTCAGAATTAAAGAAATTGCATAATGAACGGTCGCCGATTTCGTTTGGACATAGCCATAAAATGTCCCAGGAAAATCATGCTCGGTGGCAAAGCGAGAACCCGTATTATAGGCCAACCCTTCGTCTGAGCGCACCTTCGATGTAATGCGACTGGTAAAGCTTCCTCCACCGAGGATGAAATTCATCAAGTTGACGGCGAAAAGATCGGGGTTCGTATCCTTAATCCCAAAATGCCCCACGTTCACATATCCCTGATTGATATCTTTTTGAATCATAAATACCCCAGGTCGATTTTTCTCAATCACGGGAGGGACTTTGGGGAATCTGATTTCTTTTTTCGGCCAGTTGAGAAAAGCATCCTCGATTTTTCTCAACATCTCCGAACGATTGAAATCGCCAGCCACGGCCAAGATGATATTGTTCGGCGCAAAATATTTGCTATGAAAATCGAAAAGGTCCGATTGGCTGATCCTTTCGATGCTGGCCTTGGTCTCTTCCCAAACCAGTGGGTGATCCCCATAAAGCAACTTGTTGAATTCGCGCTCCAGCACAGTTCGCGGATTGTCATTTTTGTTTTTGATCGCATCAATTGCCTGGTCCTTATACAGCTTGATCTTTTGTTCTTCAAAAGCAGGATGCATCAGCACATCGGCAAACAGCCGCAAACCTTCATCAATATCTCGCGCCAAACACGATAGGCTCACCCGGCCTGAAGTCCTTCCGATCGACGAACTGATCGATGCCCCCAGAAAATCTAATTTTTCATCCAGGTCATCGCCGCTGATATTCTTGGTTCCGCCCGTGCGAAGTACTGTGCCGGTCATCGCCGCCAAGCCAATTTTGTCTTTCGGATCATAAATGCTGCCGGTACGGATGATGGCCGTCATATCAAAAATAGGCAAGGTATGATCTTCTTTAATGTAAACCACCATACCGTTCCCCAGCGCAACGCGATAGTCGGCTGGTTTGGGAGGGTCAAATTTCAAAGGTTGATAGCTGAGCTTTGAAGGGTGATCTGGAATCTGGCCGAATGATAGGCCAGCCACCGCCAATCCGATGGTCAAAATAAATACTCTGCAATATAGTTTATTCGACATTATGGAGTCCTCCTGAATTAGAATGCTGATTGGATCATGCATTTTGTCACTGGGACTGAGTTCGACACTCATAGCATCGGAGAATATTTATCGCTTTTCCTTTCGGACCAGGATCCCTACCGTGCGATTGTCTTTGACGAAATAGGTTTTCGCCACCCGCATGATGTCGTCCGAGGTTACGGCCTTCAGTCGCTCCAACGAACGCTGAATATCCCGCCAACCTGGCCCCAATTCGCTCCGTCCCAATCGAGACGCCAGGCCATAAGTCGAGCTGAGTGATCGTATAAAACTCGCCTCGGCGCGGTTTTTCACTTTTTGCAGCTCATAATCGGACACGGGTTCATTCTTTAGCAACTCAATTTCGTCATATATTGCTTGTTCCAATTCCTCTGGCGTATGTCCAGCAGCGATTTTCGGCCGGCCACCGAAAGTGAACTGTCCTGCATAGGCCATGCCACCGCCGTACCCGTAAGCATCGATGGCAATTCCTTTTTCTTTAACCAGTTTCTTGTACAGCCGACCGCTATTGCCGTTCATGATCCCGCTAATCACTTCGAATACTGCTTCATCTGGATGACCGAGAGGTGGGACGTGATATTTGATGGTGACCGACGGTGGAGCATCAGCCTCGCCATATAGGCGCTTCTCGCAAAATTGCTTCGGCTCTATGGTGCGAACTGGCTCTGGCTCTGGCCCTCTGGGGACACGTCCAAAATAGAGCTTCGCCAAAGCGATGATTTCTTCAGGATGAATATCTCCAACATAAACCGCCACCGCGTTATTTGGCACGTAATACTTGCGATTGTAATCGATCATATCCTGTTTGGTTAATTTTTGCAGGTCCACATCCCAGCCGATCACGCTCCACGAATAAGGGGATGCTGCAAAGAAGCTGGCATTCAGTTGTTCATTAAAAAGATACCCTGGCCGATTTTCACTCAAACGACGTTCCTCGCGGACCACCTCTTTTTCTGAATAAAACTCTCGGAAATACGGATTCATCATCCGATCTGATTCCAACCACATTTGCAATGCCACTTTGTTCGACGGCAGTGTGACATAATATCCAGTGATTTCCTGCCCAGTCGAAGCGTTCAGACCAGTCCCCCCATTTTTCATGTAGGTTTCCCATAGATCATCTTTGATGATATATTGCTTCTCTGCTTTCATCAAACTATCGACCTTGGCCTCCCAAACCTTCACCTGCGTTAGATCACCATCTTTTTTCCAATATTTCTCCCGGTAGATTTTGTCCATCAGCTCATCGATCTGCCGGTTGATTTCGTCATCCTTTTCGAAATCGGTTACCCCCATCACGCGGGTGCCTTTGAACATCATATGTTCATGGAAATGGGAAATTCCAGTGATGCCAGGACGCTCATAGACACTGCCCACTCGATAATAAATGTGGCAAACCACGCGGGGAACCTCATGCCGCTCTACCATTAGCAGCTTTAGCCCATTATCCAGTGTGTATTCGATCACCTGATCCTCCAGATTTAGGGTTTGAGAAAAGATCAAATTTGGAGGATTCAAAAATAATATGACAACTATGGCGAACAATTTTGCACCATTCAATCGCATCATGACTCACCTCCGATTAAGTTGATCGCTTGAAAAATTGAGCTGGCGTTTTTCTGAAATCGTACTGAATTCATTGGGAAAATGAGAGCCATTCACGGGACGAAAAGCTTGAACATCATGCCACGAGCCAAAAGAATCAAAGCATCTTTATTGATAAATCAAATACTTTTTTCTGATCTGCTTAAATTTTTCCAATTCTTCTTGCCATGAAGCAATGATTTTTTCTGGCGCATCCCCTCGAATCACGGCTTGCCTTACTTCATCTGTACCATAGGCTCGGTCAAAGCTTGCAATTCGTGGGGTATCGAAAATATTTTTATCGGGAAAAAGCTTTTTTATTGCAGCCAAAATATGCACCTGGATGTTAGCTGGCTCAAAGGCATTTTTGTCAAGAATATGAATTTGAACTCCGCCGCATTGCTCTTTGATGAAGCGCAAATAAAATGGTCGAAAATAAGTAGGTCGGAAATAGACCCCGGGTAGTTGCTTGGAGTTCAGCTCATCTGCCAAGCGATCGCCATCGATCCATGGAGCACCGATGAACTCGAATGGGGAGGGTGTGCCTACCCCCTCTGAGATTGTTCCTAATTCGCCAATGCAGCCGATTGCCGCCACTAAATAAGCCGTTTCTGGATGCGGGACATGCGGCGAAGTGGGCACCCAGAGCAGGCCCGTGTCTTCATACGTCATGTCGCGCCTCCAGCCCTCCATTGGCACGACTGTCAAATTGCAATTGATCCCGAACTCTTTGTTAAACAACTGCGCCAGCTCGCCCACCGTCAGGCCATATATGTAGGGAATTGGATAGAGTCCGATAAAGGATTTGAACTTCGGATCGAGCACATTGCCCTCAACTCGATTGCCACCCAATGGATTGGGACGATCAAGGACAATGAAAGGGATATTGGCGTCTCGAGCCGCTTCCATAGCATAAGCCATGGTGTAAATGTAGGTATAGGCGCGGGAGCCGATGTCTTGAATATCGTAGAGCAAGACGTCAAGATCTTCCAACATTTCAGGAGTTGGCTTGTAAGTATTGCCATACAGGCTATAAACAGTGATTCCGGTTTTTTTGTCTTTGTACGTCGCCACTCGTTCCCCACCGGGAATGTCCCCCCGAACGCCGTGTTCAGGTCCAAATAGCGCCACCAATTTCACGTTTGGAATCTCATTCAAGGCATCTATGGTGGATTTGAACCGGCAGGTGATTCCGGTGGGATTTGTAATCAGTCCAAGCCGTTTTCCCTCTATTAAATGGCGCTGCTTTTCGATAAGCACATCGATGCCGGGTTTGACGCAACACGCAACATTGGTTTTGGTCTGCAGATCCGTTTTTATGCAGAGAGCATTCAGGAGATTTGCCAATATGAATACGAAAAATAGAGAGCTTTTACTTGTCATGGTCTTCTCTTCTATTGACTAGTTCGAGATTTATAATTTGTTTTTGACATCCCGCATGAGCAGTTTGAAATTTGAAGGAGAAAACAATGAAAATCGTTTTTTCATCATTTCCAGGGCAAGATTTTTCTTCCTCGAGTTTTCAAATGCTGGAAGTTTAATGGTTTCAAGTTGCATAGCTGCAAAAGTGTTAAGCAATGATTTAAAAATTAAAAAAACTCATTTAAAAATATCCCGATAGTTCTCTTTGGAAAAGGTCGACCAAATCGATCGCAGTGCGATCACCCCATTAGCAGAAAAAATCTTTCACAATGATCGAGATTGCGCTTCGCTTGTCAATAACGAGAGAACGAAAACAAACCCATCGATTAGTTCGAGCCAACAACTGGCATAAAAACTCAAGGCACAATGGTTGAGGAAAAAGCATGTTCCCACCAGCAATCGATGGATAAGAATAAGAGCATTGCTGAGAAGTCATTAGCTATGATTCGGAAACTAATCAAGGCTTTTCTCATACCGCCAGAACACCCGCGTCAACCGAGCATTGGCGTAATGCAGATAAAACGGGATCGGTCCTACCCAAGGGATGATCGAAACTCGATGTCCCTGCTTCTTCATATCATCGAGGCATCGTTTCAATAGGATGCCACCGATCCCCTTTCCTCGGAGAATTGGGTTTGTTCCCATGGGACCGAACCAGCCCATATTTAAATTGTTGGCATCATAAGCTGAAAACGCTTCGATTTTTCCGTTATATTCGGCAATGTGAAGGCTAATCGGATTGTTAGTGTACGTTGTTTGGATCTCTGGCAACCAGGCTTTGAAGTGATTCAGGATCAATTGCTCCACCAATGGCCAGTCTTCTTTTGTGGCGCGGCGAATGATAATCTGTTCCTGGGCGAGTTGCTGTTCCTCACGACTCGTATCAAAATTTTGATTTTGTAAATCGACTTCTAAATTTGCAGTATCAGCAAACCGTCTAAACCCGTTTCGTTCGGCGAAGGCGATGGCTTCGGTATACCTGGGATCGATGCCTGGTTGGAAGTAGTTGGGGTTGCAATCCATCAGGCGAAGGCTTTGAACGCCGATCCTTTGCATATGCCGTTCGATTCGTTTCAACAGCATCGTGGCAATGCCCTGGCGTCGATAATTCTGATCCGTTGCAAATAATTTGATATATCCCCTTCGAAAATCTTGATCGATTTGGCGGATCAATCCCTGCATGAAAGCAACAATTTGTTTCTCTTTGCGAGCTATGAGCGTAAGCTCTGGGTTGAAATCGCTATCACCAAAAGTCTTTTCAAGCAGGATATGCTGGGGCATTGGGTCATAAATCACATTGTGATTCCAAAAATCGTGGAGTTCGGGGAGCTGGGCTGGGGATTGTAGGGATTCGATTTCGATCATCAGCTTCCTCCTTGAATTATGACAAGAGCACAACTTTGAATGGAGCAAAAAAATTGCAGGTCATGATACCTGCAAATATTTTGTTTCACAGAAGAATGGCGATCCGAGCGACTACTTGGTCTCCCCTTGCTTGATTTTTTTGGCGATTTTCAGGCGATTGATCGCTCGGTACCAAGCATCTTTCGCTCGCTCCAAATCTGTACCGGGTACACGCTCTGTCATCCGTCGTTTGGCACGGTCTTTCGCATAAATGGCCCGCTCAACGTCGATCTCAGAGGCCTCCTCAGCCGTCTCTACCAGCACCGTGGTCTTGTGAGGCAATACCTCCACGACACCTCCGCTCGTGGCAAAATATTTCGTATCGTGCTCCAAATCCACCTTGATTTCACCGATCTTTAAACTGGTCACGAACGGGGCATGGCCTGCCTTGATCCCGAAATAGCCATCCACTCCAGGCAAACGGATATGCTTCACCTGTTGCTGGTAAATGATCTTCTGAGGCGTTATGATTTCCAAATTAAAAAATTTTGATTCCATGTTTCGCAGTCAACGGTCTACTATTGCTAACTTCCAGCCGATTATTTTTGGTCAAGCCCGGTGATTTGAGCGTCCACTGTTTTCGATCCCCTGGTTGGGACTTGCCGATTAATTAATATCTTTCTATCTTTCTCAGCATTGTGACTCAGATCCATATTTTAAATAGAAGATTTTATCTATATCTAATTTACCGATCCTCTTCGTGTCGATTTCTACAAATTCTTCGCTTTTTCAATAGCCTCTTCGATCGTGCCGACCATGTAAAATGCCTGTTCTGGCAAATGATCATATTCGCCCTCAACCAAACCCTTAAAGCCTTTGATAGTATCTTCCAGATGGACGTAGCGTCCTTCCCGGCCGGTAAATTCGGAGGCGACAAAGAACGGTTGTGAGAGGAATCGCTGAATGCGTCGGGCCCGATTGACGATCGTCTTGTCTTCATCCGATAGCTCTTCCATGCCCAGGATATTAATAATATCTTGCAGCTCTTTGTATTTCTGCAAGATTTCTTTTACGGCACGGGCGGTGCGATAGTGCTCTTCTCCGATAATTTTGGGATCAAGAATCACAGAGGTTGATTCTAATGGATCGACTGCAGGGTAGATGCCCAGTTCGGTCAATTTTCGAGATAGCACGGTCGTGGCGTCGAGATGGGAGAACGTAGTGGCTGGCGCTGGGTCTGTCAGATCGTCCGCTGGGACATAAATTGCCTGGACCGAAGTGATCGACCCTTTGCGGGTGGAAGTGATCCGTTCCTGCAATTCACCCATTTCGGTGGCCAAAGTCGGTTGATAGCCGACGGCGGATGGCATGCGACCGAGCAACGCCGAGACTTCGGAACCAGCTTGAGTAAAGCGGAAAATATTGTCGATAAATAGGAGCACATCGCGTCCTTCATCGTCTCGGAAATATTCAGCGACGGTCAGCGCAGAGAGGCCGACTCGCAATCGAGCGCCTGGCGGCTCGTTCATTTGACCGAAGATCATGCTGGTCTTATCGATCACACCAGAACCTTTCATCTCCAGCCAAAGGTCATTGCCCTCGCGGGTTCGTTCACCAACGCCTGCAAACACCGAATAACCGCCATGTTCTTTGGCGATATTGTGGATCAATTCCATGATCACCACCGTTTTGCCGACCCCTGCGCCGCCAAACAGCCCGGTCTTACCGCCTCGAGTGTATGGCTCTAATAAATCAATCACCTTAATTCCAGTCTCAAATACACCCTCTGAAACGCTCAGCTCCTCAAACTTCAATGGTGGACGATGAATGGGATCACGACGGAGCGCTTGGATTGGTCCCAATTCATCGATCGGTTCGCCAATAAGATTCATCAAACGCCCCAATGTCCCTGGCCCAACCGGCATGGTGATCGGCTTCCCAGTATCGATCACCTTGGTGCCCCGCACCAGACCATCGGTGGAATCCATCGCTACACAACGGACGGTGTTCTCCCCAAGATGTTGCTGCACTTCCAGCACCAATCGTGTCCCATCATTTCGCTCGATCTCTAAGGCATTATGAATCGCGGGCAATTCCCCGCTCTCGAAGCGCACATCCACTACCGCACTGATAATTTGGACGACTTTTCCTTCATTCATCTATCAAAACCTCAAGTTTGCTTTTAAAAATGAAATGGCTCTGCTTTAATAAATTTATGCTTTCAATGCTTCGCTCCCACTGATGATCTCTAAAATCTCTTTGGTGATTCCTTCTTGTCGCTTCTTATTAAATTGCATCTGCAATTCGGCGATCAACTTATTGGCATTTTCAGTGGCATACTCCATCGCGGTCATCCTAGCCCCCATCTCTGAGGCGAACGATTCTAACAGCACACGCCAGATCTGAACATTGAGATTTTTGGGACATAGGGTATTCAAAATCGTGATCGGATCGGGTTCAAAAATGAACTCTGCCAAATATTTTTCGCCCTCTGGAATTACTGGAATGATCGGCAAAAGCTGCTCGACCACCACGCGCTGCTGAGCGGCAGATTTAAATTCGTTATAAATGAGATAAATTCTGTCTAACTGCTGATCCACATAACGCTCACGAATTAAGGTGGCGATATCTACTGCTTGTGAAAATTGGAGATTTTTGAAGAATTGCACATACTCGCCAATGACTTTGTAATTCCGGCGGGTGAAATAATCGCGACCTTTTCGTCCAATTAAGATGAGATCGATGGCTTGCTTATCAGGATATTTCGCCAGCTCGGCATCGGCCTTGCGGATGATATTCTGATTGAATGACCCACAAAGTCCCTGGTCAGCGGTCACGATCACATAACATACTCGATTCGGTTCTCGGACCGCTAATAATGGATGGAGACTGTGGTCCACTTTACTGGCAATATGACCCATCATCTCGGCCAGATGCAACGCATAGGGTCGTGCCTGGACGATCGCTTGCTGAGCCCGTCGAAGCTTCACAGCAGCGACCATCTTTAGGGCTCGCGTGATCGTCTGCGTTTTCTGAACGCCGAAGATGCGTCCTTTGATGTCTCGGAGCGTTGGCATAGTATCTAATGATTATTTCAATGTTCAATTTTTGAGCAAGTCAGCTGTTCGGTCGGCGGCATGTCAAAAAACAGACTACGCTTGAAAATTTCCCATAAAATCCTGACACGCCGCAGTCAGTCCTGCTTGCAAATCCTCATCCAAATTCTTCTTTTCGGCGATGCCTTTCAGAATATGGGGATATTTGGCATCCATGAACTGATAAAACTCTTCCTCCAAGCGTCGAATGGCGTGAACAGGTATAGCATCAAGGAAGCCCTGTGTCGCTAAAAAAATAATGGCAACCTGCTTTTCCACTGGAAGCGTCTTGTTCTGATCCTGCTTTAAGATCTCGACCATCCGTTGGCCTCGCGCTAACTGTGCCTGGGTCGCTTTATCCAATTCAGAGCTGAACTTGGCAAAGGCTTCCAACTCACGATATTGCGCCATGTCCAACCGCAGCTTGCCAGCCACCTGTTTCATGGCTTTGATCTGGGCATTCCCACCAACGCGCGACACTGAAATTCCCACATTGATCGCTGGCCGAACGCCACCATAAAATAGCGCTGGTTCCAGGTAAATTTGACCATCGGTAATGGAAATGACATTGGTCGGGATATAAGCGGAATAATCCCCCGCCTGAGTCTCGACGATCGGGAGGGCGGTTAAAGAACCACCGCCCAATTCATCACTCAGCTTAGCCGCGCGCTCTAATAATCGGGAATGGAGGTAAAAGATATCGCCTGGGTAGGCTTCGCGGCCAGGGGGGCGGCGCAGCAGCAGTGACACCTGGCGATAGGCCCAGGCATGTTTCGAGAGATCGTCATAAACACAGAGCGCGTGCATCCTATTATCGCGAAAATATTCGCCCATGGTCGCCCCACTGTACGGGGCAATATACAACATCGGCGCTGGGTCATTGGCGGTCGACATGATCACCGTGGTATATTCCATGGCGCCATGATCCTCAAGTGTCTTTACGACTTTCGAAATTGTCGAGCCTTTCTGCCCGATGGCCACATAGATGCAATAGACGCCTTGGCCTTTTTGGTTCAAAATCGTATCGATCGCAATGGTGCTTTTGCCGATCTGCCGATCTCCGATGATCAACTCCCGCTGGCCTCTCCCAATCGGGATCATGGAATCGATGGCCTTAATGCCGGTCTGCAATGGTTCTTTCACTGGTTGGCGATAGACCACACCCAGCGCTTTCCGCTCAATTGGCGCAAATTGTTTCGCCTGAATCGGACCCTTGCCATCCAACGGCTGTCCAAGCGGATTGACCACTCGTCCAACCAGCTCCATTCCCACTGGCACGGACATGACCCTTCCCGTCCGCTTTACTGGATCACCCTCTTTGAGGTATTTATCACTGCCGAACAGGATGCAACCCACATTGTCCTCTTCCAGGTTCAATGCCATGCCGAACACGCCGTGCGGAAATTCCACCAGCTCACTGGCCATGACATTCGTCAAACCATAGACCCGGGCGATCCCGTCACCAACTTGAATGATCTCACCGACCTCCTCAAATTCAGTGCTAATGTTAGCTTGCTCGATCTGTCGCCTTAATATACTCGAAATTTCTTTTGCCTTGATTTCCATATTTTATTTTTGATTTTGAATTAGTTGCACTTTCAGTTTTTTAAACTGCGCGATGAGACTGGCATCGTACACCCGATCGTCGAGCCGCAAAATGATACCACCGAGGATCGAAGGATCAACCTGGTTCTCAAGCCGAACCTCCGCATTGATGGCATTGGCAATTTCTCTCTTCCATTCAACCAACTTGTCCTCTGGCAATGGGATTGCAGTAATCGCCTGGACACTGAACCGATTATATAGCTGATCGATCTGTCTTTCATAATCAGCAAAAATTTGTTCAATCAAATTGAAGCGCCTATTTTTAAGGACCAAGATTAAAAAATCAAGAAACAGCTTAGAGAACTGATCTTTGAGCAAATCCATCAATAGGCGTTCCCGCTTCAGATCTAATGGCATGTTCAGAAATTCTCGTAACTCCGAGCTTTGCTTTACCAACTCCAGAAAATTTTTGAAATCCTGGAGAATTGGATCAATCAGACTTTGCTGCTGTGCCAATTGGAACAGCGCTCGGGAGTATCGTTTTGCGTGGGCTGTTATGATCATGATGCCTGAACAAACTCTTTTACGTATTTATCGATTAACTTCAGATGCTGCTCCGTAGATAGCGCCTCTCCAACCACCTTTTGGGCGGCAAGAATTGCAATCTCGGTGGCATATTGTTTGATCTCCTGTATAGCCGCATCCTTGCTGAGGTCGATCTCATGCCGGGCGCGCTCCAGAATCCGATCGGCCTCCATCCGAGCATGCTCAATGAGCTCTTTCCGCGTGCTCTCAGCGCTCTTCTTGGTTTCATTCATCAGCTCAATCGAATCCCGGCGTGCTTTCTCCAGCAAGGCTCGTTGTTCTTCCAGCAATTTAGCCGCCTCTTTCTGATCCTGTTCCGCCTGGTATAAGGCAACCTTGATCTTATTCTCTCGGTCCTCCAACATTTTTAGCATTGGCTTCCAGGCGTACTTTTTCAGGATCAATAATAACAAGATGAATGTTAGCACCGTCCAAAAAATGGTGCCGCTCTCAGGACTTAATAAATCCATCGGATTCTCTTCCTGCAATTAACAAGTGACAAGGCTTATAGATAAGATGTACCTCAAAAAAGATCACTCAAAATCTTTGCGATTATTTGAAGCTCAGCAAGAAGCAGATCACCAAAGCGATCAGCGCCACTCCTTCAATCATAGCAGCAGTAATGATCATCACGCCGCGGATATCAGCCGATGCTTCAGGTTGTCGTGCAATGCTTTCAACAGATGCCTTAGCGATCCTGCTAATTCCAAATGCCCCACTGAAAACAGCTCCAATTGCACCAATTCCGGCAGATATGAATGCCCATGCAGACTCTGTCATATTACTTCCTCCTCATTCCTTGTAAAGAGTGTAGGTTATTAGATCATTATCTTCCAATTTCAATTTCATGATTAATTATCAGTGATCAATCTGAGCCTACTGTTTATTTACTGATCACTGATTACTGCTCATTGATTACTGATTACTGATATTTAATGCTGCGGATGCAGCGCCATTCCGATAAAAACCCCTGATAGAATGGTGAAGATATATGCTTGGATCAAAGCGATCAAAATTTCCAGCAAGCTTACAAATAAGATCCCAAAGATCGGGAACGGAGATATGAGTAGATTCTTGAACAAAAAAATTAATCCCAATAGCGTGAAAATCACCAAATGGCCAGCTAGCATATTGGCGAAGAGTCGCATCGCCAGAGCGAAGTGTTTGGTGATCATCCCCATGATTTCAACAATAAAAATCACGGGCACGACAAACCCCGGCAATCCCGGAGGAACGAAGCTCTTAATGTATCCCCCAAAGCCATGTTTTCGAATACTTGAAATTTGAACCAAGAATAAGGTGAGGAGCGCCATGGCGGCAGTCACCGAGATGTTGCCAGTAGCTGTGGCACCCATGGGCACTAAGCCCAGGAGATTCAGCGTGAGCACAAAGAAGAAAGCCGTCAACAGATAAGGACCGTACTTGTAGCCGTCCTCTCCTAAGTAGGGGTCGATAACAGCATCCTTAAGAAATACAATGATCCATTCAATGAAATTCACTGGCCCTTTCGGTGCCAATGCGCGGCTTCGGACAATTAGCGGCAACAAAATAGCTAATATCGCCGCTGCGATCCAGATCATCACCACGTGTTTTGTGATGGAAAGGTCAATGCCCCATAGGTTGATCCGATAGATCACATGATCTTGAACATGGTGCATGATGAATTCATTGATGCCACCCCCATGATCGGCCGGCTCGGCATGTTCCTGAACTCTATCAAAAAAATAGCTTATTAGACCTCCTTGAAAACCTCCAGCCATTTCTTCCCTTTTGATAGCCTTATATGAATGAATCGAATTTCAAATACTTGGTAAAGTATATAAAAGGCAAAAAAACAGAGCACGAAAGCTAACAGATTGATGGTAGTAAACCGCATTATCAGATAAATCACAACCCCAATTAACACAAAACGCAAGAACATTCCTCCCAAAACCACACCCATAAAGGCCTTCAGTGATCGATGAAACGACCAATTGATCGAAATAATGCCGAGAAGGAAAATCCCCAGGCTGATCAACCAACCGAATATCGCTTCTCTTGTCCAATTGGGATCGAAGAAGAAATAAATCCCAAGCAAAATGAGAAGTAATAAAACAATGCTTCCTGAAATTAGTTCCAGCAAAAATTTTTTAATGTTGAAAATCATCGCAATAGTTCAGCCTATTGATATCAGCGAAATTTTGGCATTTCACAAAAGCAAGTGGTTGTGGAATGCCGACATTATCGATGTGAAAGGCTCGGTTCATTTTCCTGGTATTACTAGTGAATTGCAACATAAGGTAAAAACTGACAAGATTCCCAAATTTTGGGATTAAATAAAATAAAACTCATAATCCGAGGTTGTAGCCCCTTTGGCCCGGAATGCATGAAAGACCAGCACTCGGCTACTGTAATTGGTGACCCACTTCATTAATTCATGTTTCATGGTCCGAAATTTTTGGCTGTTCAGGGCAGTCAATAATTGTTCAGCGTGATCACAACGGCCTTCGAAGAACATATTGGGTGATTCCCCGATCAACACCTTCCATTCTCCAGCCACGTGGATACCGATCGCTTCCATGGCGGGGTAGAAATCATTCTTGATAAATTGATCGTATTGATGTTCTTTTCCAGGTATCACATCCCAATATTGACTGAACTTTACAGTCCCTTTTTCAGTGACGCGTGGCAAGTGCTGAAACCGGCCAGTGGGAACCATTACCTTGCTCTTGTAATCCGTGACAAAATGCAATAACTGGGTGGCAGTTCGAGCATACTCATCGCTCTTTAATGCGTTTTCGATTTGATCCAGATTTTCAGCGATGCCCTCGGAAATGATCTGGGGACTCCCACCAATTAAGACGCACCAGATGGCTACAACATTAATGCCCAGCCGATTGAGCGTTGGTATCCGCGATCGCTTCATAAAATCGACATACTCATTCGCGCTGGTAGGAACAATATTCCAATACTCATTAAATTTTACCGCCATGATACGCCCTCCCTTCTGGTTAGACCGTCTTTTGTTGACCCAAAATATAAATTTTTTTATAAGAAAGCAAGAACTTTTTTTATCGTTCCTCAATTCATCTTCTGAAAATATGAAAATCCCTTGCGAAAGTTCAATCCCTTCGCAAGGGATGTTATTTGATAAAATCCGCAGAAAAAATGTTAGGATTTTCAGCGCATCAAAACCATCTTTTTCGTCTGCCTAAATGTTCCAGCTTCAATGGTATAAAAATAAATCCCTGAAGCCACTGCTCGGCCATTCATGTCCGTCCCATCCCATGTTACGCGATAGACGCCCGGAGCTTGATTCGCCTCGACAAGCACCTTGATCAACCGTCCCAGCGCATCGTAAATTTTCAGTGTCACGAAATATTTTTCCTGTCCTCCCGGGAGTCGGTAACTGATCGTGGTGGTCGGATTGAACGGATTCGGGTAATTCTGATCCAGGACAAAATCCTTCGGTTGCAAGACGAACTGGTTCTCATTCACTTTAGTTGGGTCAGCATAAAACGCTGTGTAAGGCGTTAGAACGCCGAACCGAATACTCAAATCGATGATCTGATTGACCAATTCCTTAACTTCTCCATAGATTTCAATTTGCTCCAGCAGATATTGAATCTTCGCCTGGGCCCAGAGCCGTGGCACCGCCCGATGTCCACCCGCTGAATCCAAAAACGCGATGGTCTGTTTCAATAGAATTGTATCTTGAAAAGCTTTGGCTTTGAGCTTTACCTCGAAAATGCCGCTATTCGAGTACAATCCCAATAACAAGGCCTGGCTGCCCCAGAACAAATCGGGGATCAGCTTGGGATAGCGATCCCATTCCTTCAGGTCACCGAAATCGATTTTGATGTCTGATAGTACAGGTTGAGAAATTCGTTTGAAATGATTAATAACGATTAAAGCGATGCTATCATCTTTCGTGATGAAAGTGGGATAGCCACGGTTGTTTCGCGCCAATTGAATGAGCAAAGGCTTACTGATTTCATCGCCAATCCCAAAAGTAAAAATCCTCACATCTTTTTTGTTTCTCGCTTTCGTAGAATCGAGCAGCACATCAATGCGTGTTTCTCCTCTGGTCGGAAGCCCATCCGTCAAAAAGATCAAGTTATTGGATGTCTGACTTCCAAATGACTGCGTGAGCGAAGCCTTTAATGCCTCGTCGATATTGGTCATGCCTAGCGCGTACATTTGAAACACAAAAGCATGGGCCGCATAGATGTTATCGAATGTCGCTGGCACCAAGTCGGGTTGGAACTTGGTGACATACGTTCCAAAAGTGATAATATTGAATCGATCATCCGGCGATAGCTGGTCCAAAAAATAGTTCAAAGCATCCTTCACCTGCTGGATTCTATTGCCAATTTCCATGCTGCCCGACACATCAGCCGTAAACACGATATCTTTGGAGATTGGTTTCCAATTCGCCAATGAATCTGGTGGTGTGATCCACAGCGCGTAAAAACTATCTTTGCCGAACGAGTCGGCTGGCACTGGGGTATAGGTGAGCATATGAAAATCTACATCGCTTCGAACTGTTTCAAACTCCACTTCGAAATCGCGATCGGGATAAAAGTTTTCATCACCGAACTCCAGCCTATAATGATAGTCGGAAATTTTGATCAGTTGCGTTGCTGTGGAAATTTGGTGGCTGGGGGATCTGAAATATTTGAACGGCTGAGGCGACTGCGCATCGATGGTCAGCATCACGGTCTCCAGTGGTTTGGGTGACAGCCCGAGCGTATTCAGCAAATATTTGTAGTGCACTCGGCCGAAGTCATAGCCCAGCAGTTCCACATAAGTGATCTCAAAGCGCACCTCGCTATAGGGATTGATGGGTGCGATGCTAAGCCGAAACAGGTTATTTCCAAGATATTCCAGCAACGCTGGATCAAGGTACTGCCGGAGCTTGTTATTATAGTCCCTCACCGCTTCCTGGCGCTCCCGAATCTCCGCTTTGTACTGTTTCCCATTGAACCAATAATAAAGTTCGGTAATCATGGCGCCTTCGGGCAACGGGAAAACAAAGATTGATTCCACCAGCATCCCAGTCTCATTGAAAAAGCGTTGATCTGTGTGGGTGACAGCGATTTGCCCCAGGATTTCCGTCCTCGTTCCCACCGACTTGATGGCCATCTTATTATATTCGACATTCCAGCCGACGCGCCGGCAGAACAGCACCCCCACGGCTGAGGCTGGCTCAGGCGAGAATGACTGCAACGTGCAAATTACAGTCATCATGAGTAACAATAATTTTTTCATGGCATCCTCCATAATTTTGTTATGTTTTTAGACTTCTGCAAAATCGGGATTTTGGTGTCATTTCAAGCGGAACGAAGTGGAGTGAGAAATCTGTAGATCTCATAAGATCAATTCGTTTTCCAGATTTCTCGCTTCGCTCGAAACGACATTTTTTCCTATTTTGCAGAACTCTATTGTTATGCTTTTTTAGCGAAGCACTATTAATTTATTCGTCTTGATAAAATTTTTAGTTTTCAATTGATAGAGATAGACGCCACTGGATACGGACTGATTGAAATCATCCGTTCCATCCCAGATGATGGAATAGGAACCTAATTGTTGGAATTGATCGACCAGAGTCCGAATGCGCTGACCCAGGAAGTTGTAAATTTCCAGTTTGACGTCTGTGGCTGCTGGCAGTTGATATTTGATTGTTGTGCTGGAATTAAACGGATTGGGATAGTTCTGAAATAATTCAAAACCACTGGGAAGATATTGCTCACCAGTCTCCATAGAAGTCGCACCGTGCTTAATAAAAAATCCCCAATCCTGCTGTTTACTCCACAAACTATCGCCAGCCAGGTTTTTGGCTAATACTTTCCAGAAATAAGTTTTGCCAGCGGCGAAGGAATCGATGGTGTAGGTGGTGTCCTGAATGTTTTTGATTATTTTTGGATTTGGAAAATTGGAGTCAGTATCGATGTATAAATCAAACGTCAGTTCCCAGGGATAGCATTCTCTGATGCTGCTTGGTTGTTGCCAGCGAAAGGTTGGCTTGTTAGTCCCCAGAGTTGCATCAAAGAGGGGTTCAATCAATGAATAATGTCTCAGAAGATGAATAATTGGTTTAGCAAGATAATATTTTCCAAAAATTCCATAATATTGCCCATCTCTTCCCCAATCTTCCCAACATACCACAATGCCACCATCATTTAGCACGGTAGCATATGATTTAGCCTGCCAACTATCATGATGGCCAATTATCTGAAATTCATTCATATATTTATTTCCAGATGAATCGAAAAATTGACCAAAAATACCTTGCATAAAGCCATTTTGCTTCCTACTCGCCCAGCATATTAAAAATTTATTAGCTGATAAGGAAACAACGCAGGGATATCTTTGTTCGTCGTTTGTATATGTATTAACTTGAAACTCATTTCCAATTTTATTGCCAATTGAATCGAGTATTTGTCCAAATATGCCAAAGCCAGATCCATCCTGGTAGGTGCTTTGCCAACAAACTATAGATTTGTTACCATTTAAAGATGCCACCGAAGGAAAACATTGGTACCCATAGTATAGGTATTAATCTGAAATACTTCCCCTTTTTTATTACCAAAATCGTCAAAGATTTGTCCAAAAATATTCGAATAATAGATAGATATTGGATCATTTGTCCAGCATATCATAAAACCGCTATCGTCAAGACTATGAATAATTGGATATTCGCCCTCTGTATAATTATTAAAGTCCACGGGCATCCAAACCTCGTCCCCTTTCTTAACTCCCAATGAGTCATATATTTGGTAGTACACGCGATCTCTTGCCCACATTCTCCAACAAACCACAAATCCACCATCATGTAAAGCCGTTATAGATGGAAAATCTTGCCAGTCATCAATATAGGTATTAATTGGAAATTCTCCGCCTAATTTATTCCCAGCTCCATCAAATATTTGACCAATAATATCATAAAAAGAACCGGTTTGAAAAAGACTTTGCCAGCATACCACAATCTTTCCATTTTTTAAAACTGTTAGCGAAGAATTGTATTGGGATCGATTCGTAAAACTGTTGACTCGAAATTCTTCGCCTTTTTTGATTCCGTTACGATCAAATAATTGTCCATAAATTCCCCACTCAGATCCATCTTGTTCATTACTCTGCCACACTACCATAAAACCGCCATCCTGAAGCGGCGCTACAACTGGATTTTTCTGATCATTATTTGTATAAGTATTGACCTGAAACTCCTGGTTATAAAAAATTTGCTGGCTAGATAAATTGGCCAAAAGAAATAAAGTTAAAATAATACTTATAACTGCGGCTTTTATCTTGTAGCTCCAATGTAATTGAAATTGGAAATTCAAACCTGCGGGAAGCTGGCAGCCTCCCGCAGATGAGCAATTTACTTCACCAGACTAATCCGAATCGTGCTGACTTCTTTTCCAACGACCAACTGGCAAATATAAATCCCAGACGGCAATTCATTCCCCCAATTATCCCGTCCCTCAAATTTGATGGTGTACATCCCCGGTCCCAGATGGCTGAGATCGATCACTGCCACCAATTGGCCGAGCAGGTTGTAGATGCGCAGGAACTTGTATTTTGTCCCGAGTGCGTCTTTATCCAGATAAATCGTTATCATTGTTGAGCTATTAAATGGGTTGGGATAGTTTCCGATCAGGTATGATCTTGGCAATGAGATGTTGTCCCTTTCGGCGATGATCTCGGTTTTGGCCGTGGTTTCATAATCCGCAATATAAGCCGTATATTTGCAGCGGATATTGTATTTCAGGCTCAGCTCGATGTCCAGATTTTTCAGCGAATCGCTCTCTCCGAAAACAGCAATTTGCCGTTCGATCTCGTCGATCATCTCCTTTGCCCAGAGGCTTTCGGCAAATTTATTTTGATTCGTCGCAGCAGCAAAATCCAGGAAAAAATCATAAGCCTGCAAGCCCTGGGTAGAAAAGCCAGCGATCGAGAACGCCGACCGTCCCGGATTTTTGTACCGACCAGTAATATAAAATCGATTGCCCTGATAAACCGATGTATATTTCTGGGGCAGTATCTGGTAAGCCTCACATCGGCCGAACTCGAAATTGGTATTTATGAGCACTGGCTTGCTGATCTGCTGAAAGACCCGATGGATGCCAGCGATCAGGTTGTCGGTCGCAGCGAAATAAGTGACGAAGCCATAATTTCGGAGCGAGGTCATTTCTAATTTGGCCCGATCCAGTTCATCCCCAATGCCAATGCAGAAAATGCCAACCTGGTTCGTATTTCGGTTTTCGACATCGATGGGATCGATGGCCGAAAAGCCATCGGTAAACAAGAGAATCGAATTGCACATATTTTTATCAGGAAACATGGGCAGGGCCTTCTGCAACGCGGCCGCCAGATTTGAACCCCAGCTAATCGTCTGGATCGTCGCCAGAAAGTTTTTCGCATCTTGAAGATTGGCCGCGTTGGCTGGCATAAGCTGGTTTTGCCAAGTAACTACATTGTAATCGAACGTCACAATGTTGAAGTAATCCTGAGGCTTCAGCTTTTCCAGGCATTGGGCAATAGCCGCTTTGCTCTGATCCAGCTTATAGCCGAACATGCTCGACGATTTGTCCAGCACAAACACAATCCGCTGGTTCAAAATTTTCGTAGAATCGATTGTCTCATCGGGATTGATCACCAGAACGAAGTGACCATCCATCGTGTCGTTCGCGACCGAAAAGAAATCCACACTGAGCTTATCGTTGGGGATGGTATAGCGGAATTCCAGGTTTTTGTTCAGATAGGTTTTGGATTGATTGAAATCAATAATGACATGATTTGGATCATTTCGGATGACTTTCCAACCAGGATGACTGACTAAGTCGTAGGATTGAATAGGACTATTGGCGCTCAAATCGATCTGCACCGATAGCAAATCCAGCGGGTATTTGACAAATTCCTGGGTATCCAGCGGGAATTGATAGACGATCTCGCCCTGGTAATAGGAGCAGAGGCTAATATAATAGAGCTCGACCTTCTGAATACCGCCGGGTGGGATATCTAATAACTTAACCTTGATGCCGTTGCGACCGATATATTTATTGACCAGCGCCGCGACACCCCCCTCGCCAGTGCCAGGGTTGACCGCTTGTTCTTTGACTTTTAATACCGCTTTATAGCAGATATCATTATGCCAATAGAAAAAGGCAGTAGCACGGGCATCAGGGGGCAACGGGAAAGAATAAACTGCATCGGTCTTTTTATGCCACTCATTCACAAATTCCTGATAGACCACTGTTTCTGCAATCTGACCGTGCAATCGGACATAAATTTTGGTCACTCGATTTTGTAATAGATTTTTGGGATAGTTGGGATCCGATGGGAGCATCATACCGTCGGCCCAAAGCATCGTCGCCCAAAGCAAAATGGATATCGTCATCATAGCTATACGTTTCATCTTCTTCCTCCTTGTTTCACTTCAAATAAAGGATTTTGGCAAATTCATGACCAGTGATCTTTCCACTCTGGTCTGTGATGGTGAGCCGAACCAGATAGGTCCCTACTCCTACCGGCTGATCAAATTCGTCCCGCGCATCCCAAGTGATCGCCCCAATCTTGACAGCAGGCGATTGCAACTGAAATTGCTTAACCCGTTGTCCCAGAATGTTAAAAATCTCCACTTTGCCCTCGCTGTTTTCGGGTAGATTGGCTCTGATTTGTACAATGGGATTGAAAGGATTCGGGTAGCAAGAAAGTGACTTGGCCATTTGGTTTCCAGCGCTGCCATGCTGATAATGAGCAATGGCTGTTCCTCCAAGTCCAGCATAGTGAATTTTGGCAATGATCTCATTCGTGCCGATGGTCGCCCCGGGTGATTTATACGAAATCATAAATCGAGTGAACGATCCCATACGACTGATGTCCAGCAAAATATCTCGGAAGTTGCCGTGGATATCATAAAAATTTCCGCCCGTCGGCTCGATGATAGGATTGCACCACTTAGTTTTCAAAGATGGCTCCGAAATCGAATGAACCGTTACATCATACAACAGCAGTCGATTCACGACATCCTGAACCGAGAGGTTGATTTCAGGATAAACAGGATAGTCTTCATCTGTTATCCAAATAAAAGTTCGTTTGCTCATTTGCCGAAATGAAAGCTCGGTGGCGCGATACAGCGCTCCCAGAGAATTCTCTCTTCCCCCCCAAAGTGAGATCTGATTCAACCAACTTTTGAATAATTGGACATCATTGGTAAAATCAAAAACATCATCAACCGTTGTGCTGAAGGTGACGAGTCCCAATCGAAAATCTATCCCTCTGGCTAATAAGCTGTCACAAAATTCATTGATATTTCTGTTTACGGCTTGAATATCATCGCCCATGCTGCCGCTGCAATCCAGCACGAACACGATGTCTGCCATTGTCACACCGCCAGTAGTATCTTTGCCCATTGTAAATTGGCGGATGCGATTATTATTCTCATAGAGAAAAATATTTTCAGCAATCAAGTTAAACAACCGCTGGCCAGTAGCTTTCACCTCAGCCTCGAGCGTAAATCTGATCTCTGGATAGGCACTGGTGATCACCGTATCGATGGTACAAACCAATCCCGTGTCGGATAACGGAACGGCTGGGATAAAGACCTGGCGTAGCATGGTATCCAAGATCTGGCCATCATGTTTCAGCGTAACGGTCAGATCAACAATTTCATCCTCGTAGATCTCTTTGGACTGCATCTTAACTCGCTGATAAACGATTTCATTGGCGGGCACAGCAAACTGATAAGTGCCGGTATTAGCGAACAAAGCGGTTGGAAATTGAAATTCAAGCTGAGCATTGGGTTTTGTTACACCAGCTAAATTCGCGATTTCGAGGAAGGAATCAAAATTGCGGGGGAAAAGCAGGTTGTTCTCCAATGAGAGGAAACCGGGCAAATCCCAGCGCATGAATAACGGGGTGTTGAAATTCGGCTGCTGCAGATCGACGATAAGGCTTCGCGAGAAGCTTCCACCGGCCGGAATGGTTTGCTCAGCCCAGATGATCTTCAAGGCCAGATCATAAATTTTTCTCAGCTCCGAAGCAGAAAAATTCGGCGTTTGGTTTTCATAAAGATCCCTCCAATTGGCCAGAACCAATTTATCTGGAGCGGACGAAAAATTGAGAATCACTCGCATCCCGGCAACTGATCCATTGCGCTCATTGATCATCAATTGATTTGGAATGGCGCCATCACTCATCAGCGTATCGCGCAGCACAAGCTGATTGCCCAGTTCAACCCAACCATCTCCTTTTTTGCCCAAAGCTGGATCGAGCACCAGCCCCATCCCGAACGAATGCGCTCTGGTATCGAGATTTTTAAAGGCTGAACGAATGGCGATCGCTTTGCCAGTCACATCTGGCAGCAAACTGAAAATGAATTGATAGATACCTTCCCAAACGTAGTTGATCACCAAGCTATCGCCCTGGAGCTTGGGCGATGCATCATAGATATCCAGAAACGACTCCAGCTTGCCCCAATTTCCATCGATCGCGATAATCGGATAGGATGTGAGGGCGTAAGGATGTCCGAAACTGATACCGCAATGATCATCGAGCGGAGATTGTGATAAGCCTTGATTGGTGCCAATGGTGAAATAGCCTCCCTGAATCAGGGTGACTTCGCTCACTGTTTTTTTGAGTTCCACGCCTTCATAACCAAGATTGCCTGTTTTGTTGAGGGCCATGGACTGCATTTCGGAGGGCAGATCGAATCTCGATTTATCCCAGCTCCAGGCAGTGGAACTGAGCCAGCAGATGATTAGCGGTAACAACCATTTTTTTAACATGACGCCTCCTTTGGTTGGTGAATGAGGTCGTGAATTACACTATGGTAATAGCAAAACCAAGACCAAAATTTTGGTCGTGCAATATCTGTTTTTTAGTGGTCGATAATATCCATTTATTGAATTAGTTCGCTAAGGGATAAAAAAAGTCATCTTAAATAAATGCCGCATTGGTAGATGTGCATCTTTTTCACAGCATCAAAAAATTTGCACAATCAGTAAAAACGCTCATCGATGGCATAAGAAGAAAAATCTAGTTATTTGGAGATGGAATGGTCGGGCAATTTCGAAAATGAATATGCGAGAAAAGTTAAAAGCGAGGAACCAGTGGAATCCGAATCTAGATAAATCATAAAATCACTTCTGAGGTCGAAGGTCACATTGCGGAGTTCATTGCAACAAATTCTTTCTCGATGCCAAGGATAGAATTCGCACCGTAAGCTAATTCTTTCTTGAACGAAAACTCACGTCTCTGTCATTTCGACCGCAGGGAGAAATCTGCAAATGATAAAACCTCAAAGTGGCCAGATTCCTCATTCCGTTCGGAGTGACATCATCGCTGAAAATTCGAAATATTTCGCTCAAGGCCTGATTAATAACGAACTCGTATCCAAATGGCAGGATATTCCTGCATGATGAACGAAACACGGATTGGCTGTTGCTTCGGCTTGTTCAGCAGCGCGTCAAAAAATGAGTAAAACCAGACACCAGCGTAAACCAGTGCGGTGTTGTTGCGAAGTTTAAAAAATAGGTTGTACCGATCGTACTTTTCTTGGATTTTTGGTTCATCAATCGCGCTCAAATATTGGTCATGGGCATCTTGCTCAAGCACATGAAAAGTCGCAGTGGAAAGGATCAGTATAGCTGATGCGGTGATGAGGATATAACCTTTGGTTCGATCGTTTTTGTACAATTGGCCCCACCCAGGAAGTGCCATGGAACGAAGCGTAGCCAATGGTCGAGGATCTGGCTGGATCAAATAACGATAATAGGCTGGTCGTTCGGTTTCTGCGGTTATTTGTTTGGAATTATACTTCGCCTTCAGTTCCTCAAAAAACTGAATGATCTTGGGTGACACGTATACGGAATCAAGGTTTGCGGTCCGATCGATTGAGAGCGCTTGCTCGAATTGTGCATTTGCGTCATTGATCCGGCCATCATGATAAGCAATTACGCCAAGGATCTTGTGAGCCTCAAGCAAGTCCATCGGCGAGTATTTTCTAAAATCGGAAATGATCTGGGTTCCGATTTTTTGTGCTGTGCCGTAATCCAATTGTTGAAAGGCCAGGATCATTTGCTGGACCAGCGATGGCTGAACCTGGGCATTGAGCGAAACGAGCTTCACAGCCAGAAATAGAAAAGTGATGGAAAATTTGATTATTTTATTATACATTTTTGGGGTCGAATACAAGTATCATTGAAATTTTCTCAAGACGGCGCACCTTCGCCAGCCCTTGCGAATGTTGCTATTTGATATAGGATAATTTAAGAATTGGGCCAAGTTGCCGATCGGAGCGCAATTGAGCAAGGTAAATTCCAGATTCCACGTTTCTGCCTTGGTCGTCGCGGCCATCCCACACAACGTGATGAATTCCTGGGAAAACGTTATTGAGCCAGAAGGTCCGCACTCGCTCGCCCAATAAATTGAAAATGACCAATTGCAAAGGCTCATTCGTTTCGGTTAACACAAAATCAATGGTGGTTGCAGAGTTGAATGGGTTAGGATAGTTTCGAAGCAACTGATGGCTCGAGGGCACTTGGGCAATATCGGGCTCTATTACACTCGAAATGCTGGTATCCACCTTTGTGGGAATATCAGATAAGACCTCCGCAGCACTACTGACCTTCAAGCCAAGATCGATGCCCCCAAATAGATAAATGCTATTTTTATAACTCACGGCACTCAGTCCTGCTCGGGGCTGTTTCATAAATACGTTGAGCATATACCATTTGTCAGAATTCGTGGCGTAATATTCGATGGTATCGGTGATCGCATCGAAATCCCCCCAGCGAATGCCACCCAATACATAAATCAGTTTTTCGACCGCTACCGCAGCAAAATAAAATCTGGGGATAGTAAATGGATGAAGAGATTCAGGACCCGTTTCACTACCGAAACGTTCTACCAAATTATATTGGCCATCAATGAACCGACCACCCAATATGTAAACGAAACTATCAACCACAACCGATTGCATTAGAGCGCGCGGCTTTTGCAATCGCCAGGTCGATGATTCTTGCCAACTTTTTGACTTCTCATCCCAATACTCGATGATATCCGTAGGCGTGGGGAAAAACCCTTTGCTTCTGATCCCACCAATAACATACAATAGGCTATCGAACACCAACGCATTTGCTCCCTCTCGCGGGAATGGCAACGGCGTCCATTCCTTCCATTTTTTATCTTCTGAGTCATAGTATTCGACTGAACTGAGCATCTGCCGCTCGTTTTGCCCCCCAATCACGAATATTTTATCCTGATATACTGTCGCGGCAGCATTATAGCGTGCGTGGTGCAGCTTTGATACTTCAGATTCCCATTGACCAGTCTTCAAATTGTAGCAATCGACTTCGCTGATCGAATTCGCAAATTGATTTTTGCCACCAATTAACCAGATTCGCTCTTGGAACAGCACTGCACAATGACCGAACCTGGCTCGCGGCATATCGGGCAAGGATCGCCAAGTTGGCTGTTGGGAAAAGATCGGCTGAGCAATTAATAAAATCAGGCCAATAATCTGCAACGCTCTCATTCTCATAATGACGCTCTATCCCTGTGGTGTCGCTTCGTTTATGTTATCGGATTCGACTTTTATTTTTTCGAATGGATAAATAAATCATCTCAATTGTTCTTCGCTTCCTTACTTCTTCTCAATCGTTCAGAGATGCTTCACAGTCAAATACCAATCTTTGAGTACATCTGATCGTGTTGGGGCATTAATTTCCCTTTCACATTGGCCATGGTATTGAGACCATATTATAAGCACAAAAAGCATACCATGTCTAAGGTGACCGCTGTAATTGGATCGTTTTTTTTAGCGTCTCACCAACCGCAATATAAAACGGCTCAGTGATACTTTTCAGCTTTGGATGGCGCACTATAAGCCTATGATTTCCAGGGGATAGGATAAGGGGGCGATTAAGCGGCGTCATATCGATTGAATCACCATCGATCCAGATTACCCCCCATGGGACGACGTCAATTTCAAAATAGCCAACCTCTTTCCAAAGGTTGATGTGAATATTTTGCGCACCCCCCTGTGGTTTGTTCACTATCTTTTTAATGATCGGAAATCCAGGAGAGCGAAATTCTAATTCTATTTGATCCTCTCGATTATCCACTCCGATCTGGACCGGGGTAATGCCCAATGAAATACCCTGGCGATAGACAAAGGAACGCGGATCCGTTGTAATAACGAATAATTCTGGCAGCGTTTCCTTTTCCAACGATGCTTTCAAAGAATCTGTGCTGTTTACCATTTTCGCAGATGTTGGATGTTCCTTTTCGGAGGCTCGATGCAATCCCTCGCCCTGATTCACCTGATGTTCAGAAACGATTACTCTATCTCCTTCTTTCGGTTTGATCAGCTCCCCATGTGGAGCAATGGTGCTGGTATCACTGATTGCTGGAGATAGGTTGAAATTTTTGATCAACTGCCGGCCGATGAATAATGATCCCGCTATGAAAATTAAAATGGCGATCGCCAGCACAGGTATCCGATATCTTCGGGGTTTCGGAGAAGGCGAGGCCATTGGTTTTTTAACAACGATTTCAATAGGCTGATACTGGTCTGGGCTTTCGAGATAATTAATAAGTCGATCTTGAGTAATATTGATATCTTTGTCTTTTTTCCACCGATCTAACGCTGAGATAAAATCTTTAATTGTACGGAATCTTTCTTCTGGCCGACGCGCCATTAATTTGGCGATCAATTCTGATAGTCCCTCTGGCACATCGGGCTTAACCTTTTGAATGGCTACTGGCTTTAAATTCACGATGCGATTTAAAATCGCGGTCATGTTATCGCCTGCAAAGGGATTTTGGCCCGTCAACATTTCATACCCCACCAAGCCGAGCGAATATAGATCGCTCCGAAAATCCACTGATTCGCCCAATACGATCTCGGGAGCTAAGTACGCAGGGGTCCCTTGAATCGACTCCTCGGCAATTTCGAGCGGGGCTGAAAAGCCCAGATCGCCTAATTTGACATCCCCTTCGTTGGAGATGAAAATATTATCTGGTTTGATATCGCGATGGATAATATTTTGATGATGGATCGCCATCAATCCTAGGGCTAATTGCTGTAAGATGTAAAGCGCGATATCCCATGGCAGTCCGTTATGCGAACGAATTAGCTCGGTCAAAGTCGTGCCCTCGATGAATTCCGTCACCAAGAACGGAACGCCATCATCGAAGCCGAAATCAAAAACCGTAATGACATGCGGCGAATTGATCTGCGCCAAAATCAATCCTTCCTGCCGGAAACGCTCGACCAATTCCTCATCGCTCAGTCGATCGGGGTTCAATTGTTTCACCAGTACCGGACGCTGGAGCTCAAGCTGGAATGCCTTGTAAACCCGCGTTATTGGGCCATGTTGAAGCTCAAAAAAGATCTGGTATTTACTGATCTTCTTCATGCTCCCACTCCTTAATCCGATAATGGAGCCAACGCCGAGAGACGCCAAGCTGCTCAGCAGTGCGAGAGATATTATTATCGTTCTCCGCCAAGGTTTTTTGCACAATTTGCCGCTCAAAATCTTTGAGCGACATTCTCTCTGGCAGCTTTATCTCTGGTTCGGGCAGTTGCAAATTCTCTGGCTGAATAAAGATATCTTTGGTCAATAGCAACGCCCGCTCTATCGTGTTTTCCAACTCCCTCACATTGCCGGGCCAATGATAACTCGTTAATCGTTTCATCGCCTCAGGTGAAATGCCCTGTACTTGCTTGCGAGTTTTCGCTGCATGTTTGGTCAAAAAATAATTTGCCAGCAACGGGATGTCGCCCTCTCGCTTGCGCAGCGGCGGCAATTCAATCTTGATAACATTCAATCGATAATAAAGATCCTCACGAAATAGCCCGGCCTGCACCAATTCCTCAAGGTTTTTATTCGTCGCAGCGATGATCCTCACGTTGACATATCGCACCTGATTCTCCCCCACCCGCTTAATCTCTCCCTCTTGAATCACTCGGAGCAATTCAGTTTGGATTTTCGGCGAAAGATCACCGATCTCATCCAGAAAAAAGGAACCGCCGTCAGCCGCTTCAAATAAACCTTTTTTGTCACTGGTGGCGCCAGTGAACGCTCCTTTTTTATGACCGAACAGCTCGCTCTCCAGCAAATTCTCTGGCAGAGCACCGCAGAATAGCGCTATAAACGGCTTATCTTTGCGAGGGCCATTGTAGTGGATCGCTCGGGCCACTAATTCTTTGCCAGTGCCGCTTTCTCCGGAAATCAAAACCGTCACATCCGAGTCGATCACGCTCTCCATCAGTTCAAACACCTGCTTCATTGCTGAGCTACGACCGATGATTTCCTTAAACGAATGGGATTGCTGGATCTGTTTTTTCAAAAGGCGGTTCTCCTCCCGCAGCGCTGCATACAATTGTGCATTTTCAATAGCGATGGCCGCTTGATGAGCGAAAGCAGTAATAAATGGCAAACTCTCAGGTTTAAATCCTGCCCGCCTCTGGATGCTATCCAGATAAATGGCACCAATGGGGCGCGTTTTTATCGTTAATGGAACCGCTGCAATCGACTGGATGCGCTGAATCTGAATACTCTGCGCGCCTTGAAAACGATCATCGGCGAGCGCATCAAAACATATGATTGGTTCCCCAGTCTCCATCACTTGCTGGAGCACGCTCTGTGATACCTGGCTCAAATCCGAGGCCTGAGCTTCAGAAAGGTTCTGGGCAATTCTCAATGCCAATTGCTGTCGTTCATCCAACATCAAAATGAAACCGCGCTCTGCTCCAATAACCTCCATAGCGATTCGCAAGATCGATTTTAGCAATGGATCTATTTCTTGCAGTGTATTGATCTCCTGGCTGATCCGCGACAACGCTTCCAGCGGCTGCGTCAGATTTTCACGCATCGTCGTCATCCATCTATCCTCCTACCTGAAACGTCGCCGGTTTGGAACGACTCCAATTGCCCCACTGATCTACAATAGAGACCACCCAGAGATATAGGCTGGACTGCAAAACCGTGGCAAGCCGCAATTCCGTCGTTTCAGACGATAATTTGGAGAAACTATACATCGCAGGATATAAAATCTGGCCCTCCCGGATTGCATAAATCTCCACTTTGAAAGTGAACGGAAAAGGCAACTGCACTGGACCCCACTTTAACGTGGGCTGAAATCCAACAGTGACTGAACCCTTTGGCGATACCACCACTGGTTCTTCATCTATCACTCGAAACAGATATTTCGGACCATACAAGCACTTTTGTCCGACTTTATCTGTGACCTCGATGTAAAACGGGTGGCCCACGAGCTCGGCGATGTTTTTGATCGGCAATTCTCGCTCGTCAATCTTCTGTTGAAAAACCCCAATCGCATTCGAAAAGCCAAGCGTATCTTTGAAATTGATCACTGGGATGATGACAGCCACAGACGCCACATCTGCAGGCCCATCTGGATCAGTAACGGTCGCTGTCAGATCGATCATTCGCACTGGCTCAAATGGATAGTGCTCATGCTGATATCCCGAATTTAAAACCAATGTGTCCAACCCAGGTAGGCCATCCAAATGCAATTGAACAGTCGCGATCCGATTGGGGTGAACTTCAACTTGCGCTGTATCGGAAGCGTAACCAGGATAATTGGAGATTACTCGATAATTGCCTGGCACGATGTTCGTAAAATGAAATTCGCCTTTCGAATTGGTGATGGTAGTACGGTCTCCTGGCATCAGGGCTACCAGGGCTGAGATCAGTGGCTGAAATGGAGCATAGTAGCTGTATACATAGCCCGCCACACTGCCAAAATTTTCATACTTCCCAGAGCGCGGGTCCAGCGGGTTATCTCGGTCGGCGTCCCTTGTACAACAAATTAGCATGAGTGACAGCAGCAGGATTCCCCGGGGTATGGATAGTGAATGCTTCGTCATAGCCATATAAGAGAAATGTTTCTAATCTCAGCATCCTGGTCTAATAACAGCTTACGACCATAAATATAGGATTAATTAAATAAAAGTCAAGAGAAATTAAGTTAATCAAATGCTCTCCGCAAGAAATTCCAGCAATAAATCGAATCGCATTAAAAGGTTCTTTGAGTTTTAAAGATCATTTTTATTTTTTAAACCGGGCCAAATTATCTATCTCGCCTATCGAGCCTTTTCTGAATTGGAGAGAGATAAGAAATCAAGCCTCAATCTTGTATCTCTGGTTTTTTATTTTTTCCCCGAAGAATTCTTTTTGGAAAAAACCCTTTTTGGTTTCACAATTAGAATTCAGCACTGATTAAAATCATCCCGGTTCATGCTATATGTCTGATCAGTAATGTTTAAACACAGCGGAATATCGAGGCAATTTGAAACAATTTAATCATAGCTTCAATTTAAGATTTAGATTGTAGGGACGAAATGATGCACAAAACCTGCTTCTGAACATCTTGATCCTGATTCCACCGCTTCAATCGATGGATTTAGTCGCGGAGACAATGTTATGGAATTTTTTGATGTGATTAGAAAGAGAAAGAGCGTTCGTAAATACACCTACCAAGAAGTGGAGCCAGAAAAAATCGAACAAATTCTTCGTGCTGCGCAACTGGCACCCTCATGGCGCAATGGGCAATGCTGGAAGTTTATAGTGGTAATCGATCCTGACAAGAAACAGAGGCTGATCCGCTGCACCACGCTTTTCAACCAGAGCTGGATGGGCAGCGAATTTGCTATCATCGTGGCCTGCGGAGATCCGAAACATAGCGGGTCTCGCAATAACCAGCCCTATTACATGGTAGACGTGGCAATTGCCATGGAACATCTCATTCTGGCGGCAACCGATTTAGGATTGGGCACTTGCTGGATCGGTGGATTTGAAGAGACCAAGGTCAAAGAGCTATTAGCGATTCCCAGCGAAATTCGCGTTGTAGCGATGACGACCCTTGGCTATCCCGCCGAATCGGAAAGTACAATTGGTAAAATTACCAAGAGTTTCATTGGAAGTTCGCACCGAAAACCGTTATCTGAAATTTATTCAATAAACCGATGGGAGTGAATTATGGTGAAGCGAGATGAGCTAATTGGCTATATCAATGAATTGTTAAATATCAACGAGTTTCCTGACGACAGTATCAACGGACTCCAGGTAGAAGGCAAGACGGAGATCGAGCGAGTGATCTTGGGAGTTAGTGTGAGCGAACGGCTATTCCGGGCCGCAGTAGAGCGCGGAGCAGATCTGATTCTGGTTCATCATGGGCTATTTTGGCGCAAAGCGCCAGCTCCTTATCTTTTGACTGGGCTGTTTCGGACTCGCGTTGCATTATTGATCAAAAACGACATCAATCTCGCCGCATATCATTTGCCGCTGGATGCGCATGCTGAACTGGGAAACAATGCACAAATCTTAAAACGGCTCGCCATAGACCCGATCAAACCAATTGAAGTGGGTTATTTAGGCAGGCTGAGAAATCCTATTGCGATCGAAAAATGGGCAAAAATTATCAACAAACAGCTTGAAACCACAGCTCAGGTCTTCGCATTTGGCCCTAACAAGGTCCAGCGGGTCCTAGTCATCAGCGGTAGCAGTTCTCGATTTTATCATTTGGCCCTCGAACATGGTGCGGATACATTTCTCGGTGGGGATATGCGCGAAAACGTAGTCAGAGAAATTGAGGAAGTTGGATTGAACTTCATTCATGCGGGTCATTATAACACAGAAAAATTTGGCATTCAAGCCCTGGGTGAAAAATTGCAGCAGGAATTTGCCCTACGGTGCGAATTTATCGATATTCCAAATCCGGTCTGAGAAGCAGCCATATCACTCGATCTTCAATTAAATTTATAGAGGTTCAGCTTACAATTTTCCAATCATGCCGTCAAATCGTTTAATTAAAAAATGGTTTAAAGATGTTCAATGGATGCAGCGCAAGTTGGTTTGAACAAAAATTTTACTTGACTTTAAGCGAATATTTTGCTTAATTAAATATGAATCTTTCATCTTACCAGATAGGTGACATTCCATGAACGAAGTTCGTCTTCTATTGGCAGACAAAAATTTGTCCTATCTTGAAATCGCCCGAAAAATGCTGCGATTTCATGATGAGGCCTATAAGGTCGATGTAGCGTTAACTGGACAGGAATGCCTGGAGAAGTTGAACCAAAATCAATACGATCTCCTATTGTTAGATTATGACATCGATGATAAAAAAGGCCTTGAGGTTCTGTCACGCATCATTGACAAGAAAATTGATGTCCCAGTTGTCATGCTGGTAGATGAGGGGCGCGAGGAAATTGCTCATAAGGCCCTGGAAAAGGGTGCTTATGATTACATCATGAAAGTCCGTGGTTACCTGACGGCACTCCCATTTACCGTTGGAAAAGTTTTGGAGAAGAAACGTCAACGGATTATCACGCCAGTATTGGAAGAACAGCCAGTAGAAGAAGAATCTCTGCCCCAATACGCTGAGGCTGCCGACGCGCATCCATACGATGATACTGAGGGTCATCTAATAGAGACGGAAGGTTTGCCAGATTTAGAGGTAGAAGATCGTGAGGCCTATTTCATATTGGACAATAAGGGGCGATTCATCACGACCAATCCTAAATTGGAGGAAATGCTTAAATATTCGGAAGAGGAACTTTTGGAATTGAATCTTTCCGATTTGATTCCGGCTCAAAAGGAAAATGAGTACTACCGCTGGTTGACCAAAGTAGATCTGAGCTCCCAAGAACAGAGCTTTCGAACGGAGCTGGTGGGAAAGTACGGAGATCAACAATTAGCCGAGATCATTCTTTCGCCCATGCGCGATCGCGACAATGAAGTAATCAGCTATAAGGGCAAGATAAAAATCATCGTTCCAGATAATGGCTCGGCTCATCCTAGCCATGGGGAGTTTGATCAAGCGAAAATGATCAATGAGATGGTGCAATTGATCCATGATAGTTACAATCTTTCCTTTAATCATTTAATCGAGCGGATCACCCAACTGGTATGCCAGTTGTTTCAATTCAAACGAGCGACCCTGGCATTGTTAGATCGCCGTCGCAAGACATTTGTCAAGCAAATCATGATCGGCTATTCCAATGGCAAAACCGATAGCGAAAGGGTCTTAGAAGTGCCCCAGGAGGTGATCGATCAAATTTTTGTCAATCAATCCAAAATCAAAGTGATCTACCACGACCATGATTCGGGCAATAATAATGGGCTAAGCACAATGATTTCGGAGCGCCGTTCCCAGCCCCGTCGTGCCTCAAACCAATGGCATCCCCAAGACATGATCATCTTCAATCTGGTCGATCACCAAAATCGGACATTTGGCTATATATCGCTGGATGAACCCCTTTACCCAGTTGTGCCCCCTCACGAGTTTTTCTATAATATGGAATTATTTTCGAGTTTGACCTCCTTGGCGATAGAAAACTTTTATAATTTTGCCGCCCTTGAAAAACGCAATCGTCGGCTCAAGCAATTGCTATTAAGCAGCAATTTATTTCGTCTCCATCTCAGCATTTCGGAAATGATCCATGAAATCGTCTGGGCAATCAAATTTGCAATGAATTACAATCTGGTGCTGTTAGGTTTCATCAATCGTAATTCAAAACAGTTCCAAATCAAATCGGTCGCTTGCGATGATCGAATCAAGACCTTGCAATTAAAGGAGATTTCGATTCCTGTTTCTGAATTACAATCATTATTTAAAAATGATTATAGACGGGGAAAATCTTATTTGATCACTCGGTCTGAGCCAGCGCTGCGACGCATTAAAGCCCTCTACTATGATCGCAAAATCGATACAAATAGCCATCGGTATTGGAATTGGTACGTCATGCTGATTATTCCAATTTATGGTAGCAATGGAAAAATGATCGGCTATATCATGGTCGATGATCCGATGGATTGTATGCTTCCAGCAAGTGAAGATATTCATACTTTGGAAATTTTGGCTAATCAGGTCTCGGTCGCAATAGAAAATCGGCTCAGCTACGTCCGCTTACGCAATCAGATAACGGTTTCGAAGGACAAAGGCCCGAGAGACTCAGCGCCAAAAGAAAAAACAGAGGGGGGGATCAAAAAACTGGTCGATCGTTTCTTCAAATAACCTATCATTTCGCTATGCAACAAAGTCTTAAATTTTGCCTGTACGAATATGAAATTTTTCTTGATTCCTTCAGTTTGATTCTTTATATTCTATCACATTAGAAATGCGCCCGTAGCTCAATAGGATAGAGCAACGGACTTCTAATCCGTAGGTTGTGCGTTCGATTCGCACCGGGCGTACTATTGAACTGCCCGCTTCCGACTGAATTTAAAAATTTTGAAAATGCGATCAATTTGGATGGCAGTACCGAGAATGCAAGCACATTTTAGAATGCTATTCATCAAAATAAAAAATACTGCTACGTTCGCAAGATTGACAATTCATTATTTTTGAATAATCCATTTTGCAGCAATCAACCTTTCATTAAGTGAGATTTTCGTCACCCTGATGACGGTGGGCCAGTGCTTTTCGTGTTCAGAGAATTTAAGGTGAACCAAAAAAACTTAAAAAAATACTTGACAAATAAAAAAATTTTTTGTATAATTTATCAACAAATCTTATAAACCATGTCAAATATTTGAAGCAATCCGCCCGAAAGCGATCAAGAACCATGAAATAAAGTGCATTTATAGTGGCAAGCGAGAATGCACTGTTTTTTTAAAGTTATGCGTGTACGTTAACGCAAAAATTTATAAAAGAAAAAATATCATCCATTGAACCAATATTGATAAATTATTTTAAACGTAATTATCCATTCCTGAGAAATTATGATAATTAGGTAGCCAAATCAGAAGTTTTTTGGTAATCCTTCCAAGAGCTTTAAAAAAAGTGTGATTTATTTTTTTATTCGATTGCGTGTACGTTAACGCTACAATATAAACAAGCAAATTTTCTTTAAGACAATTAGATTTTATGACCGATCTTCTTCTGCTTTCATATTCCCTAACGGAAGAATTAAATGGTCACCATTAAAGAAATCGCTAAAAGGGCGGGAGTTTCAGTGGGTACCGTAGATCGCGTCATCCATAAAAGAGGGCGCGTTTCCGAGGTCACCAAGCGTCGTGTAAAAAAAATTATCAAAGAACTGAACTATAAGCCCAATCTCTTAGCTAGAAGCCTCTCCAGCGCTAAGACATTCCAATTCGGCGTGCTAATGCCACAGATCTCCCCTGACAATCAATATTGGGAACTCGCCATTCAAGGCATCGAAAGAGCCCATCAGGAATTAAAAATGCACAAGATCAATGTTTCTTATTTCCCATACGATGGTTATTCCGAGGCATCATTCATCGATGCCAGCAATCGGGTGCTCCGCGCGAATTTAGATGGCTTACTCATGGCTCCCACCATTTATAAGACTTTTGATGATGAATTTGTCAAACGTATCCCCAAGAATTTGCCCTATGTTTTTTTTAATTCTAATATCCCAAACTCGAATAACATCTCTTATATTGGTCAAGATTCATATCAAAGCGGTGCACTTGCAGGGAACCTGATGCTGATGACCACTCGCCCCTCTGGCAGCTTAATTGTGCTAACCATGCTGCACGATGATTACCACATCAGCAAGCGGCAGCAAGGGTTCATAGATTACGTGAGAAGAAATTCAAACATGTCCATCAAAGTTTATGGAGCGATGCGGACCGAGGATCGAGAGACATTTCGATCCTTATTGGACCAGATTTTTTCAGAAAATCATGATATTCACGGCATCTATGTGACGACAGCACTCACCTATCATGTCGCCGAATATTTACAAAATCACGATGGCCTTCCCAAAATTCGCGTAATTGGACATGATTTAACCATTGAAAATGTGAAATATTTGAAGCAAGGTCTCATTCATTTTTTGATCGGCCAACGGCCTGAGCTTCAGGGTTATCAGGGCATCTATGTATTATATCGGCATGTTGTTGCTCAAGAGTCCGTTCCTTCTCATATCATGATGCCACTGGACATCGTGACACAAGCAAATTTAGATTATTATCGGCCTCAGTATATTGAAATTATATGAGGCGCGCCAAAACTTATCTCAAGCTGAAGGTCATGCTCGAAAGCCCCTTAAAAATTTTTAATAATCAAATATCGGAGGGTATATGAAAATCAATAGAAGCATTGTTGTGTGCTGGCTTGCATTAATCATACTACTCTGCTGGCACGCATTCGCAGCGGCCCAGAGAGGGCAAATTACGGGACGGGTGACTGATAGTGAAACAGGTAAAGGCTTACCTGGAGCTAATATTCTTCTCAAAGGGACAAGTATAGGCACAGCTTCGGATTTAAATGGCTTTTATAACCTTTCGAATGTACCCCCAGGCACTTACGAGATCATTGTCAGGTACATCGGCTATGAAGAGGTAACCTTCTCTGTACAAGTTAGCCTGAACGAGCGCGTTAAGCACGATGTGAAAATGATCCCCCAGGCCGTACGAGGGGAAACAGTTATTGTGACCGCGCAAGCCGAAGCTCAGTTGCAAGCAATCAACCAACAATTATCGGCCAAGACCATCAAAAATGTCGTTTCGCGTAAACAGATTCAGGAACTTCCTGAGGCTAATGCAGCCGAGGCTGTGGGACGTCTCCCCGGCGTTTCTCTAGAACGGAGTGGTGGAGAGGGAAATAAGGTTATTATTCGAGGCATGGCCGCCAAATATTCACTTATCCAGATCGATGGCGTAAACATGACCGCGACTGGCGAGGAAGATCGCAGCACCGATCTCAGCATGATTTCGCCTTATATGTTAGAAGGGATCGAACTAACGAAGTCGGTCATGGCGAATCAAGAGGCGACGGCGACTGGTGGCATCGTCAATTTCAGGATAAAAAAGGCACCAGAGACGACAACTTTCAATTTGATATCCCAGGGTGGCTACAATAGCTTGCGCAATACATATCGCGATTTTAAAATCAGCACTGGCGGCAGCACGCGGTTCTTCTCTAATTTGCTTGGCACATACGCTCAAATCGATTACGAGGAAAAGGACGCTGGTTCGCAACAATTAGGGGGTGTATCGTTCTCTCAAGATAATGAGTCAGAACCAGTGAGAACTCACAGCATGCAGTTAATGGATATCTTCCGACGGGTGAAACGATTGGGGGCGACTCTGGTCATGGATTTTGGATTACCTTCGACTGAATTTAAATTTTCCAATTTCTTCAGTCGCATCAATCGGGAGGAAACGCGATACCAGAACAATTATGATTTCACCCAGCAGGGCTTTTCATTAAACTATTCTGACACCCCCAAAAGCTGGTTAACTGTGTTAACCAATTCATTCCAAATGGATCACCGCTGGCGCAATTGGGAGATCAATTCGATCTTTAGCCATTCCTATTCTGAAAATATTCTACCAGCACGAATCAGCTCTTCGAATAACAATTCCCCAAACAATCCATTTCCTACCAATCGCAAATCAAATTTTAATGTGGATCTTGACCCAGAAACCATTCCAGACTCATTAGTCATTTCGATGGATGAAGCAGCGTATTTCATGCACTTGGGGGGCATGGACCATGAGGAGAGTAAAACTCATGAGCGAGATCTCGCTGCTGAGTTACATGTGAGCTATAACTTTCGAATTCTCGACAAGCTCAATGTAAAACTCGGCTTCGGAGGGAAATATAAGCACAAATCGAAAGATTATGATCGGACCACCTATACGGCTTCAAATTATGGAGGCGATCAGGAATACAGAAATTTGATTTATAAATCCTTTGAACCTGAGCTCAGCGATCGGACCAAGGAGGCATGGTCTAAGGATAACATGAGGATTTTATTAATCGATTTTCTGGATAAGAATTATGAAGGAGGCAAGTTTCTAAAAGGAAGATACGATTTTGGGAATGTATTTGACAAAGAAAAATTTCGTAGGATACATGAGATTGTTATGGCAACCTTTGATCCTACTAACACAAATGATTATCAAATTGTTTGGCGGAATTTTATTAATTCTACTTATTACGATTATAATGGCATCGAAGATTACCACGCGTTTTATTTAATGCCAGAGATTAATATCGGACCTCAAATACTGCTTGTTCCAGGTGTCAGATATGAAGCCAACCGAACCGAATACACTGGTTATCGAGGCAATCGGTTGGGTGTAATCGCGAATTGGCGGCCCACGCCTGTTGACACAGTCACCAAAGTGCGTCATGATGAGTTCTTACTACCAATGATTCAATCATTTTTCAAACCCACCTACTGGCTTACATTCAAAGCTGGATATACGCACACGCTGCAGCGGCCAAATTACAATAACATCATGCCAGGGTGGGTGATAAGCACCCAGGGCCAAATCTATAACTTAAGCAACTTCCGACTGCGTCCCGAACTTTCTCGTAACTGGGATATTCAAGTGTCACTCCACTCAAATAAGATTGGCCTGTTTTCTATCGGTGGGTTCCATAAAAAGATCACCGATATGATTTTCTGGACTGGGCAGAAAGTAATCACAGACACGGCCTATTTTGAATTGCCCACTATTATGAACCGTCAGCGCGCTGCCTGGGCAACAAACAATGAAAATCCTGTTTATAACAAAGGCTATGAAGTGGAATGGCAATCAAACTTGTGGTACTTGCCTGGAATGTTGAAAGGTCTAGTAATAAATGTAAATTATACCTACAATAAATCAAAAGCAAAATATTTGAGGACGCGCATTAAGACAATAGTAGATCCAAAAACTTACCGATTTACATTGGTCAACGAAGACACTACCTACAAAAGCCCCATGATCATGCAACCGGATCATTTGTTGAATCTCACGTTGGGATATGACTATCGGGGTTTTTCAATTCGCTGGGCTATGCGGTTTATGTCGCACGTGTTCAAGGCGGCCAACTGGTATGAGAAGCTGCGCGGCTATTCGACTGATTTTTATCGATATGATTTGTCGGTGCGGCAGAAGCTACCGATTCGGGGCCTGGAATTATTCCTGAACGTCAACAATCTGACCAATGAGGTGGAAAAGGATGTGATCAATCACATGCACTTTGCCAATTACATTGAAGATTATGGTAGAAATGCCAATATTGGATTGAGGTATCAATATTAAGCTGGAATACCACTACAGCTAATCAATTGAACTGTAAATTTTTCAAAGGAGGTGATGCGATCCAGATTTTAATGAGAATGCGATTAAAAAATTATCATTCATCGCGCTCTCCGCTATCCGTCATAAAAAAGAGGTTTGAAGGATCGCTTTCTGCAATGTCATAATGACTTAAATTTGATGACAATCACACAGAAGAAGCGTATCCGAACGTAGAGAGGATCGGCGGCGGGTACGAAAAGTGACATCAGGATTTTGGATCTCTCATTCAAATTTGGAAGGGAGGTGATGTAATCTCACAGGGCTGTCTAAAAGTTAATTTTATAATCGAAAAATTTTTGGTTATCCCTTCACCAAGAAAATTAATGAAAGGAACAGTATCATGAAGAAACTGTTATTACTCTCTGCGGTTTTGATGCTGGTTATCAGTAACCAGCTAGTATTCTCTCAAACTCAGTCAAAGGGAGATACGCTGATCATCGGACCCTTGAACTCCGAAGGTCAACCCATCGGGGCGTTAAATGAAGCAATAAAAAAAGACGTTGATGCCAGTGGCAATAGGCTTCATAAGGTGTATAAATTAGAGCGCAATGCCCAGTATATTTTAACGGATGTCATTCAGGCAGATTTTCCGCTAGTGATCGTCGCTGACAAACCCGATCCAGCTAATCGCCCTCCGGTTATCCGATGCGGTCTTAAAGCGGATGGTAGCACAGTTAATAATTGGTGGAACCTTTATAATCATGCGACCTTTAAAAATCTCTGGTTAACTGGGATCAATATGGATGGCACTGGGCCCATTTCCTGGGTGGCTCAGATTGTAAACACATCAGGAAAAACCATCACCTTTGAGGGATGTATTATAGAATTTCCCTATACCTGGTGGGCCACATTCGCTGATTGGGGACGTAATGTATATAGAATTACCAATTGTATTTTTAAGAATATTGGTAACCCCACAGGCGTAACATGGAATGGTGCAATTTTTAATCCTCCAGCAATTGATTCAGCATTTATACGAAATACAACATTTTTCAATTTCGGCTGTTTCGCGGTCACTGGAGGACCAGGTACTTTTTACACGGAGGTTGATCACTGCACTTTCGTAAACTCTATGGTTCATCCGATTGAAAGTCACAACCATGTGATCAAAAAATTCACCAATAATCTCTTCGTCAACTGCCATGCTTTTAGCGATGATTATGATGAAATCAAACGTCACTTTGACCAGGAAGTAAAGGGTTTGATGAATTATGCTGAAATCCAATGGGATCCTCAGCGCCTTGACTCCCTTTTTGGACCCAAAGGTATATACGGTAAAAAATATGATCCCAATGGAGACGGCAAATTGACCGAAGACGAGCTAGTTTGGGTGCTAAAGAACAACGCTTGGTGGTACACTCAACCGATCAAAGATTATTGGGCGCAGTTCAGTGGCACAGTTGTTCCCAATCCCTGGATGAACAATTATAATAAAGCCATGTTTGAGAATCAGTCGGGTCCGTGGGAATGGACGGTTAAGAGTTATATTAGAGATACTGCGAAAGTGATCATTGATTCCACTTATATAACTATGAAACATCAACCATTCAGATTCTTCAAAGAAGAGAACACCATGAATGTGGATCCTGGGATCAAAGATATGAATGGGTGTGATGTGCTGCTGGCTCAAAACTGCATCAACATTCGAACTTCATGGGCTGGCGGAACGGTGACTAATCCGGTGAAGTGGCACAATGTAGCCGATTATTTGGAATTCACCTGGCCGTTAGATTTTGATCTGTCTTACACTAACGAAACACTGAAGACCGCTGGCACCGATGGCAAACCCGTGGGCTCGCTGCAATGGTGGCCCGGCATTGAATATGTTCCATCAGAAGTAGCTACCAAACCCACTACCCCACCAGCAGATTTCACCTTAAGCCAGAACTATCCGAACCCATTCAACCCAACAACTGCCATCACTTATTCATTGAATAAGAAAGCGAATGTGGAGTTGAAAGTTTACAATGTATTGGGCTCTGAAGTAGCCACTCTGGTAAATGAGATGAAAAACGCTGGAACCTATACGATCCAGTTCGATGCGAGCAACCTAACCAGTGGAGTTTACTTCTATCAACTTAAGTCTGGTGATAAAACTATCACCCGAAAGATGATGCTGATGAAGTAGTCTGCATCCAGCAGCCCCAAACAAGATAGCTCGCCCTTTGAAATAAGGCCCTTTGCTGGTTCTCAGCAGAGGGCTTTATTTCAATGACAAAACAATTTTTAGCTGAAAGAAATTTACAATGAACCAATCTCCGAAATGCACTTGCACAATCGTTGTGATGATGTTTTTTGTAGTAGCCGTGACCGCATTCGCGTCCGATTCTTCCACAATAACGATAACCAACTTTCCTGGCAATCATTTTTTTAGACCATTAGATTGGGTCGAATTTACTACTGAAAGATCAGGCATCACTATTGTTCGGGACGGAAACGGCGTCGTCTATTTTCAGCAGCCTATCAAACGTTCGGCTCGCTTCCGAGTTGCCGGCGCGTTGGGATCCCACACCATCACATTGTTGGACAATCGGGAAAAATTGTTAGATATTAAAACCTTTAAGGTCGACTGCCAAACCCAGCTTATCGATCAGGGCGGTGAATTCTCTCGCTTGCTGGATATGCTTTATTACACTATGGTCAGTGGGGGCGAAATTGAAACTTATCGTTACAATGGCAAATCGCATGTCACCTTTGCTGGCTGGTTTCAGGACCACGTGCACGTCATGAAAGCCATGAAATATTTCTATCCCGATGTCACCTCTGGCATCGATCTCTTTGCCGAGAGCCAACGAGAAGATGGCATGATCTATGACAACTATTATAGCCCCTACCCCACTCATGTCCATTGGCTGAAGCGCTTCGGCCCCGAATTTGTCAAAGTCCCAGACGACCCG